>CAILUR010000144.1 GCA_903837445.1 uncultured bacterium
GCTACGCCTAAAGCCGCAGCTTTTCTTAAAAGGTCTTCAGGTACGCCTTTTGCATTAGGCATTTGCCCGCCGTACTGATTGCACTTGTCTACCAATGCTTGTGGCACTGAAGAGGCACCGTGAAGTACCAACGGATACCCTGCAGTTATCAACGACATTATTTTTTCAAGCCTCGCGAAATCAAGTCTTGCCTCGCCTTTAAACTTATATGCGCCATGGCTTGTCCCTATAGCGATGGCAAGCGAATCACAGCCTGATCTTTTAATAAAATCAGCGGCCTGTTCTGGATTTGTAAACTTGGCATCCTCCGCAGAAACATTAACTGCATCCTCTATCCCTGCCAATTTTCCAAGTTCAGCTTCAACCGACACGCCTTTCGCGTGGGCATATTCCACTACTCGTCTTGTCTCTTTTATATTATCTTCATACGAAAGTGCTGAAGCGTCTATCATAACCGACGAAAATCCGCCATCCACACAAGATTTGCATATTTCAAAATCCTCGCCGTGGTCCAAATGCAAACAGATATCCAAACCGCTATCTTCCATTGCGGCTTTCACGAGATGAATCAAATATCCCTGTCTGGCATATTTCCTTGCTCCTGCTGAAACCTGTAAAATCAAAGGGGCTTTTTCTTCCTTGGCAGCATCCACAATACCCTGCAATATCTCCATATCATTAACATTAAAAGCTCCCACCGCATACCCTTCTCTGTTCGCTTTCGCGAACATTTCTTTCGTTCCGATTAATGCCATATCTGTCCTCCTGAAAGTGTATTTAGAACAAAGGCGGGCATTTCGCCCGCCTTTTATTATTTTTCTGCTTCTGCTTTTTTCTCTATCTTTTTCGCAGGTTTTTTATCTTCCTTTTTTTCATCTTTCTTTTCGTCTTTCTTCGCTTCAGTTTTACCTTTTGCTTTTTTATCAGCTGGTTTCTCTTCTTTTTTATAAACTTTTTCGTAATCCACAAGTTCGATCAATACAAGCTCCGCCGCATCCCCTTTTCTCGGTCCTGCTTTAAGGATTCTTGTATAACCGCCTTTTCTTTCTTTGTAAAGTTCCGCTACTTCGGTAAAAAGTTTTTTTAACACTTTTGCTTCAGGAATCCACTCAGCTACCAAACGTCTGTCATGCAGAGTTCCGCTTTTCGCTCTTGTGATCATAGGTTCCACTATCTCCCGGAGCCTTTTAGCTTTTGCAATTGTGGTAAATATTCTTCCATGCTCCAAAAGCTGTCTGCTTAGTGTTTTAAACATTGATTTCCTATGCGCGACCGACCTTCCAAATTTCTGTGCTTTTCTCTTATGTCTCATTTTTAAACTGCTCCTTTATCTACTTTTTGGAAGTTTTCTTTATCTCTTTAAGTATGTTCTTATCAAATTTCATTCCCAATCCCATTTTCATATCTGTCAAAACTTCTTTTATTTCATTAAGGGATTTTCTTCCGAAGTTTCTGTATTTAAGCATATCCACTTCGCTTTTTGTTACCAGATCAGCAATAGTTTTAATATTGGCATTCTTCAAACAGTTGCATGACCTGACCGAAAGTTCGAGTTCTTCCACGCTTTTAGAAAGCATAGATTTAATTTTTTCCTGTTCTTCATCAATTTTATCTTCTTTTATTTCTATATCGCCTTCCTGAGTTATAAAGATATTTAAATATTCTCTAAGAATAAACGCCGCCTGAGTGAGCGCTGTTTCTGGGTTTACTCTTCCATCCGTTGCAATCTCAAGAATAAGTTTGTCATACTCAGTATTCTGTCCTACACGCGTGTTCTGCACTTCAAGTTTTACATTCGTTACTGGAGTAAATATGGAATCAATCCAAATCGTTCCTATTCCTGAATCTTCGCGTCTGTTCTTGTCCGCAGGCACATAGCCGCGCCCAAGGTCAACTTCCATTTCGATAAAAAGTTTTGCATCACGGCTGTTAAGGGTCGCAATGTGAAGTTCCGGATTTAAAATTTTAAAATCAGCCGAATCTTTCAGCAATGTTTTTCCTTCTGGATCAATAGATATGTCCTCGGCTCTTATTTCGCCCTCTCCTTTTGCGGAGATATAAATAGTTTTAGGAGCCTCAGCAAAAAGCACAAGTTTTAACTGTTTTATGTTAAGCACTATTTCAGAAACATCTTCTATTACACCCTGAATTGTTGAAAACTCCTGCTGTACTCCTTCAATTCTGATGGAGGTTACAGCCACTCCTGGAATTGAAGACAACAAAATTCTTCTAATGGCATTGCCTATAGCAATAGCATAGCCACGCTCAAAAGGTTCTGATATAAATCTTCCAAAAGTATCCGTTACTTCTTCTTTTACAAGGTTCTTAGGTTTTTGCAAATTTTTCCATTTCATTCCGGGTTAACCCCCTGCTTATTTAGAATATAATTCTACTATCAGCTGTACCTGAACTGGCAGATTGACATCTGTCTTTACTGGTTCACTCTTGATTACAGCTTCTTTTTTGTCAAAATTCATTTCAATCCATGTCGGCACATTTTTTTTCTTTTTCGCATCTTCCATAGCATTGTTCACAGCTGCGCTAACCAGAGTTTTTTCTTTAATGGTTATTTTTTCGCCTGGTCTTACCTGATAAGATGGAATATTTACTTTCTTTCCATTTATCATAACATGCCCGTGATTAACAAGCTGTCTGGCAGTAACGCGCGAAGTCGCAAATCCCGATCTGTACACAGCATTATCAAGACGCTCTTCAAGAATTCGAATCAGGTTTTCACCTGTTTCTCCTTTTTTACGGTCGGCAATTTCAAAATATTTTTCAAACTGCCTCTCAAGTACACCGTATATTCTTTTCGCTTTCTGCTTTTCTCTAAGCTGTTTACCATACTCAGACATTTTTTTATTGCCTTTGCCTGTGTTATGATGCTGACCTGGTATATATGGTCTACGCGAATATGCACACTTTTCAGTCATGCACCTCGTGCCTTTAAGAAAAAGCTGTATTCCTTCTCTTCTACATAACCTACATAAACTTTCTGTATATCTCGCCAATTTAACTTCCTCCTTTCAGATTACACTCTGCGCTTTTTAGGTGGCCTGCAACCGTTGTGCGGTATAGGCGTAACATCTTTTATCGATAGTATATTTATTCCTACTGACTGAATTGCCCTGATAGCTGATTCTCTGCCTTCACCAGGACCTTTTACAACAACATCCACTTTTTTTACTCCTGCATCAAATGCCTGTTTTCCGGCTTTCTCCGCCGCCAGCTGTGCCGCAAATGGAGTAGACTTTCTCGAACCTTTAAAACCAACCATACCTGAACTTGCGCAGGCAACAGTCTCTCCTGTTTTTGTTGATATGGTAATAATTGTATTATTAAAGGTAGCTCTGATATGTACTGTTCCAAGTTCTGGTACTACTTTTCCTTTTTTCTTTGCCAAAACCAATTACCTCCTTTGAAAATTCAAAATATTATTTTGTTCCGCCAACGCCTGTGGTTGAAGCCACTTTTTTAGATCCAACAGTCTTTCTCGGACCTTTTCTCGTTCTGGCGTTAGAGCGTGTTCTCTGTCCTCTTACCGGCAACCCTTTGCGGTGACGCAATCCACGCACACACCCGATATCCATTAATCGCTTAATGTTTACCTGAGTATCTTTACGCAAATCGCCTTCTACCTTAATCTGGTTGCGGAGAATAGTTTCGGTTATTTTATGAATCTCCTGCTCTGTCAGATTAAAAACTCTCGTATCAGGATTTATACCCGTTTCCGAGATAATAGCTTTTGCTCTGGCATCGCCAATTCCATAAATATAAGTCAGGGCGATAATAATTCTCTTGTTTTTCGGTAAATCAACTCCAGATATTCGTGCCAATTTTATTACCTCCTATTAGCCTTGTCTTTGTTTGTGCTTTGGGTTCTCGCATATTACTCTAACAACCCTTTTTCTTTTTATGACCTTGCATTTCTCGCATATCTTTTTAACTGATGCTCTTACTTTCATTGTTCACCTCTTATTTCGGATGTCTGTATTTTATTATTCCCCTCGTTAAATCATAAGGAGAAAGCTGTATCGTCACCTTGTCTCCTGGAAGTAAGCGGATAAAATTCATCCTCATTTTCCCTGAAACATGTGCCAATACTTTATGTCCATTAGACAAAAGTACTTTAAATGTTGCATTAGGCAGTGTCTCGTCTATTACGCCTTCCGCTTCTATCAAATCATCTTTCGACATAGTTTCCTTCCTCTTACTCTGGTAGTGTAAGAATTATCGGTCCATTTTCTGTTATTGCTATCGTATGCTCATAGTGAGCTGACATCCCGCCGTCAACCGTGACAGTAGTCCACTTATCTTTAAGTACTTTGACTTCAAACCTTTTTTCATTTACCATTGGTTCTATCGCAAGTGTCATTCCCACTTGTAGTGTTTCTCCGGTCCCTGGTTTTCCAAAATTCGGAACCATTGGGTCTTCGTGCAGTGCTCTCCCAATCGCGTGCCCAGTAAAGTCACGCACTACCGAAAACCCATTTTTTTCAACATACCCTTGTATGGCAGCTGATATATCATGTAGTCTATTTCCCGCACACGCTTTAGCTATTCCTTTTTCAAGCGCATTGCGAGTAATATCAATAAGCCTTTGATACTTTGCCTCGACATCTCCGACAGGAACTGTTAAAGCCGAATCTCCATAGAAGCCGTCTTTTTCAACTCCAAAGTCCAAGCTCACAATGTCGCCGTTCTTTATCACCCTTTTAGGCGAAGGAATTCCGTGTATTACTTCATCATTAATTGAGACACACACCGCAGCAGTATAGCCGCGATATCCCAAAAATGCAGGGCGTGCCCTGTATTTAACACATTCTTCCCTTGCCAGCATGTCAAGTTCGCTCGTTGTCATGCCAGGTCTTATACTCTCTTTTAACTTTTGAAGAACAAGCGCCGTTATCCGGCAACTTTCTTTCATTATCTTTATTTCTTCTAGTGACTTTAAAATTGCCACTATTTTTACTTTCCAATTATCGTTTTAATTTTCTCTACGATTTCTTCAATAGAGCCTTCAGAAGCTACAACATCGTGTAGAATATTTTTATCTTTATAATAATTAATCAAAGGCGCTGTCTGTTCGGCATACACTTTCAACCTGCGTTCAATCGTCTCCGGTTTATCATCTTCACGCTGGTAAAGTGCTCCTTCGCATTTATCACAAACACCCTCTACTTTTGAAGGTAAAGTATATATATTATAATTTCCTCCACATACCTTACACATTCGTCTGCCTGTCAATCTCTTAAAGAGCACATCTTCTTTTACTATTATATTTATTACCGAGTCAAGTTTTAATTTTGATTTCTCAAAAATTAAACCCAACGCATTTGCCTGTTCTACAGTTCTTGGAAACCCATCCAACAGGAATCCATTTTTACAATCAGCATCTTTAATTCTTTCCGAAACTATTCCCACTATTATTTCATCAGGAACCAGCAACCCTTTATCCATATACCCTTTTGCTTTAGTTCCCATTTCCGTTCCATTTTTTACTGAAGTTCTCAAAATTTCGCCCGTTGAAATCTGCGGAATTTTGTATGCCTCAATAAGTCTCTGTGAATAAGTGCCTTTGCCTGCGCCCGGAGGCCCTAACAAAATCAATATCATAATTTAGTCCTCACAGATATTTAAGACCTTCTGCCTTTAATTCTGCCAGAAGCCATAAACCCATCATAGTGTCTCATAAGCAGATGCGACTCTATCTGTTGCATAGTATCCAGTGCCACACCTACCACGATTAACATAGTAGTTCCTCCGAAATACCAACCGATACTCATTGATTTTCCCAAGAAGTCAGGGATGACCGCTATTGCCACAACCATTAAAGCCCCACCAATAGGTATGTGGTTAAGTATTCCATTAATATAATCCGCAGTTGGTTGCCCCGGTCTGATTCCAGGAATAAACCCACCGTGTTTTTTCAAATTTTCCGCCACATCATTTGGATTGAAAGTAATGGCAGTATAAAAATAGCAAAAGAATATAATCATAAGTGCGTACAAAATAATATATGCCAAATGTCCAGGTGATAACCAAGTAGTAATAAAACCTATGATCCCTGTCATTAAAGCTGACTGATCTGGTCTCTCAAGCATTTTGGCAATATATGAAGGAATAATCATTATTGAAGATGAAAATATTACGGCAATAACTCCGGAATAATCTATTTTTATAGGAAGCTGAGTGCTCTGCCCTCTATAAACTTTTCTCCCCACTATCCTCTGCGCATACTGCACTGGGATTCTTCTATATGACTGCTGAGAGAGTACCGCGACAGCTGTAAGCGCCACTATCACAACAGTAAATATAAGTATTTGGAAAAGAGTGATAGTCCCAGCCCTCCAAAGAGAAACCATAGAAACAACTTCAAGCGGCACCCTTGCCACTATACCTGCAAAAATCAACATTGACATTCCGTTTCCTATGCCATGCTCAGTCATCTGTTCTCCAAGCCACATAAGAAAAATAGTGCCACCTGTCAAAGTTAATATTGTCATAATCTGGAATCCCATGCTGTAGCTGATTACTATATTGGGCACATGTTTAAGCCAGAGAGTAATACCAAATCCCTGAATCACGCATATTCCCACTGTCAAATATCTTGTATATTGAGTAAGTTTTTTTCTTCCCGCATCGCCTTCTTTTGATAAAGCTTCAAGCGCCGGAATAACTGCTGTAAGTAACTGTATAATAATAGAAGCCGAAATATATGGCATAATGCCGAGCGCAAAAACCGTAAAATTACGGAAAGCGCCTCCCGAGAACAAATCTAAAAATCCAAGAATCCCGCCTGATT
The DNA here is from genome assembly GCA_903837445.1 of uncultured bacterium. GTDB lineage: Bacteria > Oederibacteriota > PGYV01 > PGYV01 > CAILUR01 > CAILUR01. The sequence continues at coordinate 6,806 of CAILUR010000144.1, forward strand.
GTTGTTCCATCATTTTGGTCATGGCTTCTATATTTATTCCTGGCGTAGGAATGTGTGCGCCAAGACGGAAAACGAAAATCATTCCAAGAGTAAAAAGCACTCTTTTCCTGAGTTCCGGTATCCTAAATATGTTCTCTAAAGGATTATTCATTTTATTATCTCTACCTGCCCGCCAGCATTTACGATTTTTTCAGCAGCACTTTTAGAAAAATAATCTGCTTTTACTTTTAATGCTTTTTTAACTTCGCCTTGTCCCAAAACTTTAATTTTAATATTGCGATTACTTACGAACCCTTTAGCAAAAAGAATTTCTCTCGATATCTCACTGCCGGCCTCAAATCTTTCATCCAAGACCCCAACATTGATTATTTGAATATCTTCTGCGAAAGGATTTACAAAACCACTTTTAGGCACTTTTTGAGTAAACCGCTGTTGTCCGCCTTCGAACCAGTTTGGTTTCGCTCCACCGGAACGGGCTCTCTGCCCTTTGTGTCCTTTACCGCCTGTTTTACCCAAGCCGCTGCCGACACCTTTGCCAAGTCTCTTTTTTACTTTTCTTTTTTTCTTGTTTGGTCTAAGTTCGTTAAGTTTCATTTCGCCTCCGCTACTGTTCTTCCACGGATATCATGTATAATACTTTTTTTATCATACCCTCAATCGCTGGATTTTTCTCAAATGTATTCGTATCGCCGATTTTTCTAAGGCCAAGCGCTGCAATAATTTTTTTATTTTTTTTCACTTTGCCCGCAAGTCCCTTTTTAAGAGTTACTTTTACTTTAGACATTTTGCTTGAC
>CAILUR010000145.1 GCA_903837445.1 uncultured bacterium
AGTTCTATTCTGGCGTAGTCCCCGTGGTCCCTGACGCGAATGAAATCAGTTTTTATAAGTTTTTTAATAAAGTTTTCCGCTTTTTCAATCCGTCTCACCCGGTCATTTGTAATTTGCACTCCGTATGCGACACGCGTCGCGAAACAAGTATTGGGAAGCGCTTTATAAAATTTAAACCCGCCCTCTTTTACAATAGCTCTCGCATCAGTTTTTGTCATATCCAATTCATACAGCGGACTTTTTATATGCATATCTCTTACAGCTTTAAATCCCGGACGAAAGTCACTCATATCAGATGCATTTGTGCCTTCCACTACAGCAAACCCTCGTGAGCGTTTTTTAATCAATTTAAAAACATCTTTTTTACAATAATAACAGCGGTTATTTGGATTTGCAGTGAAGCGCTTATTATTTAGAGGATTAAGTTTTACAAAGGTTATTCCAAGCCCAAGTTTTATTGCTGTGCTTTCAGCGGAGACCACATCCGCTGGTGAGTGAATGGGAGTGGTGAGATGTATCAGCTTTACTTTTTCAGGGCCTAAACTTCCTGCGGCAGCTATGGCAAGTGCAGTGGAGTCAATTCCTCCCGAAAACGCTATTGAAACTTTCTTCATTTTTTTAAAATATTCTTCAAGCCGGCGTAAATTTCTGCTTTTTTTCTTTTTCAATTTTTATCTTGCCTCTTTAAAAATTAGTGCCGCGTCTTTTCGCGGTTTTTGAAGCTTTATAAAGCCTTACTTTCAGAGCCTCTTCATCTCGGGTTTCCCAGTAAAACGAAGAATCAGTCAAACGCATATCAGGCATATATCTTTTTTTCAGATAGTCGAGTAGTTTCACTATCTTTTTGTGTGTTTCAGCTGCAAAAGTATTTACTTTGATATATGGATAATACACGAACTCGTATTTTTTTACCACAATTCTATGTCCTACATCGGTCTGTTTATCTGACATAAAAGAAGCTATAGTGCATATTCTTCCATTTTTATCAAAGGCTATACGAAAAGGTTCCACTGACTCATCAATATAAATAGCCAATCCTTCCATAAAAACATCAGAACTTTTCACAGTCGTTACTTCTTGAGACATATCCGGTGGTGGCACCGCATCCGCCAGAGAGCGACTTATTCTGCTTGTTTTAGCTTTCAAAGTAAGCGTTTGAAAGTTTTCGGCGATTATTTCATAACGCCAGCCGCTGGCTCTTGCTATATCAATCAGCTCTTCTTCCAAAGTTGGAAGCTGTGCCCTATCTATTGTCCCATTATATTTTATGTGTACCATATTTGTCCTCACCGCTTATCGCGTAAGCACTTTATTTTTTCCTATTTTTGCTTAATGTTAATAATATACAAAAATCATAACAAAATCAAGAAAATTAGTTTTAATATTTCAAAAATTTTTTATTTTTTCATTTTTTAAAACTTCTCATCTTAAAATAACTATTTTTTCTCCAGTAATGTCAATGACTCTAGAGGCCGTTCCACTCACCGTGCTATCATCCTTTATAAAAACAGCAATTTTTGAAAGCAGTTTATGATTAATCTCTTTAAACTTTCGCGGGGCAGGTTCCCCCGAAATATTGGCACTCGTCGCCGCCAAAGGGGTCTTCAAAACTTTCAAGGCGGTGCTGACATATTTATTTTTTATAATTCTCGCCCCCACTGTACCATTTTTCAAAAAAGAAAAGGCTGTTTTATATTTTGGTTTTAACTTGAGAATTACTGTGTATGGTCCAGGCAGATTTTTTTTTAAGATTTTTTTTTGCCTGGCATTTAACAAAACATATTTTTCAAGTGTTTTCATTCCATCAAAAAATACTTGCAAAGGTTTTTTATTATCCCGCTTTTTAATTTTAAATATTTTTTTTGCGGCACCTTTATCAAAGGCCCCTGCGAAGATTCCATAGACAGTGTCCGTAGGAAATATTACGCACTCCCCATTTTTCAAAGCGGTTATGGCTTTTTGCATATCTTTATTCATTTTCTTTGACCTTTTTATTTTTTCATTTCCCCGAGATATTTGTTTATGCCTTTTTCCTGAAGTTTCTTGTCTTTTTTTACCACTTTATCTGCCAACTCTTTTTTAAACTTCACCATTTCTTTTTGCAGTTTTGGATATTTTAAGGCAAGTATCTGTGCCGCAAATATACCCGCGTTTACTGCACCTGCTTTGCCTATCGCCATAGTGCCTACTGGTATTCCCTGTGGCATTTGCACTGTAGAATATAAGGAATCTATCCCGTTCATAACACTTGTCATAGGCACTGCTATAACTGGCAGTGTGGTATGCGCGGCTATAACTCCTGCCAAATGTGCGGCGCCTCCTGCGGCGGCTATTATGACCTCGCAGTGGCGTTTTAGCGCTTCTTCCAAAAATGTTTTTACTTTATTCGGTGTCCTGTGTGCAGAGGTCACACTGACATAGACCTC
>CAILUR010000146.1 GCA_903837445.1 uncultured bacterium
AAAAAATGCTTATTGGTTTATCTGACACTGCGATAACTATGTACACAAAACTCTCTTCCCTGTCAGGCGATACAGTCCTTAAAGTGCTTGATATGCTTGAGAACAGGACTTATACCAGACTAAAACAAGAGGCTTCAAAAGCCACCTATATAAAGACCTTACACAAAGAAGACGGCAAAATTGATTTTCATAAAGATACGCTTACCATATATAATTTAGTACGAGGACTTTTACCTTGGCCAGGGGCCTTTTGTTTTTTGGAAGGAAAAAAGATAAAAGTGCTTTCCACAGGACCTTGTGAAGAACTCCCCACCGGCAATTATAGTCCCGGGCAAATAGCCGCTGTATCCAAAAGTTCAGGGATAGTTATAAAAACGGGGGATGGCTTTATTTCCTTAAAAGAAGTGCAGGCAGAGGGTGGCAAAAAAATGGAAGCCTATGTTTTTTCACTCGGGCAAAGAGACTTACAAAATAAAATTCTTTCTTAAATACTTTTCGACCTAATATTTTTTCAAATAACCGCTATGGCATCTATCTCAATTCTCGCGCCTTTAGGCAATGCCGAAACCTGTATGGTGACTCTTGCCGGTAGTGGCACATTTCCAAAAGTTTCTCTTAACACCTCATCCACAAACCTTATATCTCCTATCTCTTTCAAATATATCGTAAACTTTACAATATTTCCAAAACTGGCTCCGACAGCTATCAAAATATTTAATATGTTGGTCAGCACAATACGGGTCTCTTTATGCACCCCTTCCGTTGCCATTATTCCTGTAGTCATATCTATGGGGATCTGTCCTGAAACATAAATGGTATTTCCTACTTTAATGGCCTGTGAATAGGCTCCCCCTGGTGTCGGCGCCGCACTTGAAAAAATCATTTCTCTTTGCATAAACACACCCCTTTATTACATTTTTTATAATACAATTTCTCTTAAATAAATTATACCACACTTTTTGTGCTTCTCAATATCCGTCTTCATATGCATACACAGCCTTAAAATTTTTAATCTCACCTTTTTTCAAATCCACTTCTGCCATTCCCGTGGTCGAAAGTTTAAGCCCTGCCCCATTCTCGTTTTTTCCCCGTCTTGAGAATCCCTCAAAAACTGGGTTTACAAAGCAGTTTTCTATTCCTTCACACTCATACCCGCAAGTATAATAATATGCTGGTGCAGTTGTTTTGCGCGCTACCCTTTTACCACATGAAAATAAAACCTCATACATATTTGTGCTTACACCTGCGCCACTTTCGTATATATCAATTTCCGTTCCCCTATTTTTTTCATTATATCTTTCCCCAGTGAAGACTGCCTTTTTGGGTGCAAGAGACCCCGCATCCGCGATTATCTTTTTTATTTGAAAACTTCTTTTCAATAAATCAATACTTTCTTTATCGCGCCAGTTTTCTAAAACTAATGTTTCGAGGACATTTATACCTTTATGCCTTAAAAATACAGCTACTGAATTTTTCACATCATAAAAAGCTCTGCCCGTACTCTTTCCCAAAATAAGAATTTTCCTATCTTCTCCATCACTTATCAAGACCGCTCCACTATTTTTTAGCGAGAAGGCGTACATTTTATTCTTTTCGCTTGTATTTCCGATATGTAGCATAATCAACAAGACCAACAAGCCCCCCAAAGTAAGCCTTAAAGAAAAGTTTTTTTTCCTTATTTCAATGTCTTTATATGGCAAAATAAGAAAGAACATATAATATACCATCGTTGTATAAAGCGGCAGAGTTCTCACAGAAACAGAAGCAAAAGGCACCTTAGAAAGCCCATCAGATATCCATACCATAATATTTATTAAAGCCCATGCAGTGGCGCCAAAAACAGCAGCCGCTTTTAAACTAAAAATACCTACCAACCACATAGCAAACCCCGTTATTGTTATCAGCCCTGAGATCGGCACAATAAATATATTTGCGACTATGGAAATAAGAGAACACTGGTGAAAAATATTTACCAACACTGGGGTAAGCAGTATTTGTGCTGTCAGAGTGGTCGAGATAAGGGAAGCCAGCCAAGCCGGTAGAGGTTTTAGAGTTTGCTGTGCCGCCGCATTAAAGTACACAATCCCAAAAGTGGCAAGAAAAGAAAGTTGAAAGCCCGCATCAAAAAGGTCTCCTGGTTTAAAAAAAAGAATTAAAAACGCAGCTATAGCAAGGGCGTTATATATATCGGGTTTTCTTTCTATTATATAAGCGGTCAAAACTACAAAAGCCATTATTGCCGCACGCACCACCGAGGCTTGTGCCCCTGTAATAACAGCAAACACAAATACACACCCCATTACTATAAGCGCCGACAATTTTCTTTTTACTCTTGCCAGTTTCAAAAGCATAAAAATAAAAAGAGCTATAAGTGCCACATTCATTCCAGAGACCGCCAAAATATGCGCTGTCCCAGTTATTCGAAACCCTTCAAAGACTTCGCGCGGTAGCGCCCTTTGATTTCCCAAAAGCAAGCCATCCATAATTCTTGCTTGTTCCTGAGGAATTACAGAATAAATAATTGATACCAGTTTGTCTTTTATCGCATATGATGTGCCAAGCACAATATTTCCACCAGTTTCCTTTATCACTTCCACAGCTGGAGTTTTCACATAAGAAATATATTCAATCCGCTTATTTTTAAGATATTCTCCGTAGTCAAACTCTCCAATGTTTTTGGGAGGTTTAGGTTTATTTAAGGGCCCTCTTACTTTTATAGTGTCCCCATAGCGTATAGCAAAAGGTGTTTTTTCTTCCAAAGTAACCCTTATCAGTCCACTCAAGCCAGCGGCTTCGCCGCCTGAATAATATACTTTGTTTATGCGCGCGTTAAAATATATTTTGCCATCCCCTCTCTCAGGAGAATCCGCCACCTCAGCCTCATAGCCCTTCACCACAAGCTCTGGATTTTTTATAAGAAATGTTTTTATATTATTGGGGGGATTATAGGAATAATAAAAAGAACTAACAGCAAATCCCACTGCGAAAAACACCAATAAAAACATAGTTTTTTCGGCTTTTTTTCTAAAGCCTGCTATGCTTCCGGCTGTTATTAAAGCTGCGCAGACAGGCAGGGCTATGAAATAGTTTACAGCGCTGAGCGCCGCAGCGGCAATTCCAAAAATAAAAGCAAGGGTGATAAAAAAGAAAGGTCTGTTAAAACTCATTTTTCCGTATCTTCCACGCTGAGCAGTGGCTTAATCTTTTCAAATCGCTTTTTTGTCATTCCTTTTACTTCTACGAGTTCATATACACTTTTAAAATTACCTTTTATTTCTCTTCTTTCCACAATCCTTGAGGCTATGGTTTCTCCAATTCCAGGCAGGGTGTCTAAGGTTTCCATTGGAGCGGTATTGATATTTATTTTTCCATTTTTTTCAAATTGTTTTAAAGAAATACGGGCATTATATGAAAAAAATAGGGTAATAAACATTCCCGCTATTGCCGCAAAAATAATAATAAATAAAACATTTTTTTCTTCTTTTGTGAATGCCATAATACCCCCCGAAATGCTACCCCTTAAAAATAAAGCTTTATCCTTTTGTAAATCTACTTGCTGCCTTTTCGTAACCAAACTCTAAAAAGTCCAAAACAAACTTTTCCATTATATTAAATTTTTCTTCTACAGCTTTTTTTTCTTCTTTTGAAAATTTCCCCAGCACATAGTCCACCGAGTCACTGCCGGAAGGTCTGCCTATGCCTATTCTAAATCTGGCAAACTCCTGAGTCCCCAATTTTTCAGAAACAGATTTTATTCCATTATGTCCACCCGCACCTCCTCCAAATTTAATTTTCATTTTGGTGCAGGGAAGGTCAAGTTCATCCTGAATAACAAGTATATCTTCAGGTTTTATATTGTTTTTTTCAGTTATGGCTTTCACCGCATCCCCAGAAAGATTCATATAGGTCATAGGTTTGAGGATAATAAAAGAAACGGGGCCTGTGCCTGTGGCATAGACCCCGTATTTAAACTTTTTATTTATCTGTGTTTTAAAATTTTTTGCCAAAAAATCCACCGCATCAAACCCTATATTGTGCCGACTCCCCTTATACTTCTCGTCAGGATTGCCAAGACCCACTATAAGTTTCATGCGGCAATATCTATTTTATTTCTTCGCGTCTTTTTTTGCTTCAGGCTTAGCTGCTGCTGGGGCACCTTTGGCTCCTGCCGCTGCTGGGGCGCCTTTGGCTCCTGCTGCTGGTGCTGCTTCAGCACCTTCTTCGCCTTCCGCTCTTTCCTTCTTAATGACATCTGGCTGTTGTGCTGCTGCTTCTGGTACCGCCGCCACAACTTCTGTCTCATGTTTTTGAGGTGCAAGCACGGTAAATATTACCGTTTTTGGGGCTTGCATTATTTCCACTTTCGCTCCGAGCACCAGATCTTTTATCGAAAAATCCTGTCCTATTTTATAAGGAGTAGTATCTATGGTGATAGCTTCAGGCAGATCTGCCGGAAGACAGCGCACTGAAATTTTTCTGTGAATGAATTCCATAACCCCGCCATCCTTCACGCCCTGAGAGGTTCCAGTAAAACTAAGTGGAATCTTAAAAAGAGATTTTTCCTTCTCGGATATCTGGTTAAAATCCGCGTGAATGATTTCGTCTGTTACTGGGTCTCTTTGCACTTCTCTGATTACCACTATCTTTTCCTCTGATTTGTTATTGTCAATCAGTTTTAAAGTTATAAGCAGTGAACCCTCATTTACTTTTTTGACGGTTTTCTGAATATCTTTAATCTTAATCTCTATGGGTTGTGATTTTGTTTCTTTGCCGTAGAGAATAGCCGGCACCTTTCCATCTTTTCTCAGTCTTTTCGAAGAGAGATTGTTCTCCCTCACAGTTGCTTCGATTGTAAGCTTTTCCATTTTATTACTCCTCCTGAAAGTTTTCTTTCTTTTATTATTGCAAACCTTATCTAAAAAGTTCGCTTATGGTTTTTTCCTCGTGTATTCTGTCTATTGCTTCCGCAAACAGTTTTGCGATGGATAAAACCTTCACTTTATTATTGCCATTGCGTCTGTCCTGAGGAATGGTATTTGTCACCACCACTTCCTTTATAGGAGCATCCGCTATTTTTGCCTCTGCCTGTCCAGTAAAAAGTCCATGCGTCATACAAGCGTATATCTCTCCAGCGCCTTTGGCTTTTAAAAACTTTGCCGCCTGCACCAATGTCCCACCTGTCGCCAACATGTCGTCAGGAATAATTACATCTTTTCCTTTTACATCTCCGATTATATGCATGGCCTCAACAGATTCCGGGCCAGTGCGTTTTTTATCTACTACTACCAGTTCCGCGTTCAATTTTTCTGCAAATTTCCACGCAAGTTTAATTCCGCCTGTATCCGCTGTCGCTATACAAAAGTTCTTTAATTTTTTCTTTTTGAAATATTCTACAAAAACTGGGAAGGCCAGCAAGTGATCAAGCGGAATATCAAAGAACCCGCCTATCTGCGCTGAATGTAAGTCCATTGTCAGGACTCTATTGGCGCCTGCCGTAACCAAAAGATTTGCCACCAGTTTTGCCGAAATCGGCACACGGGGCTGGTCTTTTCTGTCCTGTCTCGCATAGCCGTAAAAAGGTAGCACCGCTGTTATTCTTTTAGCCGAGGCCCTACGCAGTGCGTCTATCATTACCAAAAGTTCCATTAAGTTATCATTTGTAGGCGCGCAAGTGGGTTGAATTACAAACACATCTGAACCGCGCACATTATCGTTTATCTTTACTCTTATCTCGCCTTCTGGAAACTTTCCCACGAACGCATCGCTTAATTTCATTTCCAAAAGTTCCGCTACTTCTTTGGCAAGTTTATTATTCGCATTCCCCGAAAATATCTGAAGTTTATTTTTCATTTCTTCTTTCTCCTTTTTAGTACCCAGTTCTTCTTAGTTTCCTGTTTACCACGCGAAGTCGCCAACGAAAACGGAGGTACATCTTCCGTTATTGTAGAGCCGTCTGAAATCACAGCATTGTCCCCTATTTTTACTGGGGCTACAAATTTCGTCCCGCTTCCTACAAAAACATTTTTTCCTATCGTAGTCCTGTACTTTTTCACTCCATCAAAATTGCAAGTAATTGTGGCTGCGCCTATGTTGGAGTTTTCTCCTATTTCCGCATCGCCTATATAGCTAAGATGTGAAATTTTTGTAAAACTGCCTATCATTGAGTTCTTCAGCTCCACATAATTTCCTATCTTACATTTTTCGCCGACTACAGTCCCTGGTCTAATATTTGAAAAAGGACCTATAGTGCTTCCAGATAAAACTCGCGAATCTCTTATGTGAGAGTTTACAACTTCTACTCTCTCGCCTAAAACAGCATCTTTCAAATTAGTGCTGGGTCCAATTTTACAGGACTTCCCAATTATTGTCTTTCCTTTAATAATTGTAAAAGGATATATTATGGTGTCCTTGCCGATAGTAACTTCGCCTTCGATAAAGGTAGTGTTAAAATCCACTATAGTCACTCCCTCTTTGGCGAGATGTTCAAGCACCTTGGAGTTCTTCATTTTTCCGGCGCTTGTCAGCTCCACTCTGGTATTTATTCCAAGTACTTCATTAAAACTTATTCTTCGTGGAAGAAGTTTTCTTCCATTTTTACTCATTTTTTTTACTATATCGGTTAAATAATACTCTTTCTTTTTTTTATTCAGAGGAATACGGGGGATAAAATCTTCGAGGTCTTTCCTGCGAAATATATAAATACCACCGTTAACTTCTTTTATTACCTTTTCTTCGCGTCCGGCATCTTTTTCCTCAACAATTTTAATGACAAAACCACTTTTATCCTTGATTATTCTGCCGTAACCGAAGGGTTTCTTAACTTTCGAGACTCCAATTATACCATCGACCTTTTTTTTTGTAAATGTCTTTTTTAAACCATCAATAGTCTTAGCCGTAAGAAAAGGTACATCCCCACTCATTATAAGCACATTCTCCCGCAGGGGTTCATTACTCTTCAAAGCTACTGAAATAGCATGTCCTGTGCCAAGCCGCTCCTGTTGCAGCACATAATGGACTTTTAATTTACCATCAAACTCTTTTTTAATAAGCGCTTTAATAAGCCGATAATTCTTGCCCACGACCATTATGATATGGTCGACTTTTGCCTTATGGCAGGCTTCCATAACATGCTGTATGACTGGTTTGCCCTGCACCTCGTGCAAGAGTTTTGACTTGGAGGACATCATCCGAGAGCCCTCTCCTGCCGCCAGTATAATCGCTGAAAAATTTTCGTTCAAGTTATGTTCTCCATTTTAATTGCATTTACAAGCACTGCCGCAAGTCCCGCCGCAGTTGCAAGAACCGGACGCATGTGAATGTCCGGTTTCTTTTTTCTTATAATCATTCACATAAAACCCACTGCCTTTAAGAATAAAATTAGTCCCGCCGTTAACCACTTTGATAAGCCCACTTGTGCCACATTTTGGACAGACACTCACATCAGGTTCATTTATCCCGTGTCTGACATCAAACTCTCCGCACTTTTTACATTCGTATGTGTATAAAGCCATAAAAATCTCCTAAGTATGTTTCCAGTTAAAACCTCAAGTTATTTTGATACTAACCCAAAATTCAGAACTATTTCTTACTATATTCCCTGCATTCCTTCGTATTCGGTCTTTCCGGAAGCGGGCACGAAGTTGGGTGATTATACCTGCAAGTATCACACAAAAACCCGTTATCCAGTTTTATAATAAACTTAAAAAAATTATCCTTTATCTCTTTTAAAAAGCTCATTTTACCTTCCAATGTGGCATATAGGATAACTTCAAAACAGAACAATTATATATTAATGAAAGCAGGGTTGTCAACAAGGAAAGCACTGGGACACAAGAGAATGCCCAAATAAGGTGATTTATCTCCTTTCCCCCACGGCTCCAACGAAAAACCTTGTTAAACCCTTACTGACAAACTTAAAACTAAAGCTTTTTATTTTACTTTCCCAGAAATTTTATATTTCAAAGAAAAAGCAAACTGATTGTATAAGCTATCTGTAAAAAACCCAAAAGTTAAAAAGTTAACGAGATTAAAAATAAAGTTTTTACTCTTTCCAATTCCTTTTTCTTTAATAACAATTAAGCCATTGTTTTCAAAAAAATATCTCATACTTTTATATGTAAAAAATCT
>CAILUR010000147.1 GCA_903837445.1 uncultured bacterium
CATTAAAATTTTACTAGTTTGGCAGGTATCATTTCTTTTTTTAAAAAAGTTTTTCCTACTTTATTAAACCGTTCAGGGTTATCCGTCACATAAAAAGCCGACTCTCCCTTATTGTACAAGACCGCCCCTAGCCCTCTGGCCTCGAGAAAATTCGCTGTGTCTTTGGCTATTTCAATAGCAGAATCAATTACTTTAACTTTCGGAAGAATTTTCATAATGTTTTTTTTCAAAAGCGGATAGTGTGTGCACCCCAAAACTAAAGTATCTATTTTTTTTTCTTTGAAATACAGCAAGTATTTTTCGAGAATACCTTTAGTTTCAGGCGAAGCCAAACGCCCCTCTTCTACCAAGGGCACCAATAATGGAGTGGCTTTGACAAAAACTTTTATATTTTTGTCATACTCTTTAATAGCGTTTGGATATGCCCCACTTTTTATGGTAGCTATGGTACCAATAACTCCAATCCTTCCATTTTTCGAAACCGATACGGCAGCTTTGGCTCCTGCATCGATAACTCCTATTATTTCAATATCAAAATATTTTTTAACATTTGCGAGCGCAAGCGCAGAGGCGGTGTTGCACGCAATGAGCACGAGTTTTATATTTTTGGTTATTAAAAAACGAATATTCTCGCGGGAAAATTTAATTATGGTTTCTTTAGTCTTTGAACCATATGGAGTATGTGCGGTGTCCCCGAGATAAATGATTTTTTCACTTGGCATTTTTCTAACAAGTTCTTTTACCACCGTAAGTCCGCCCACCCCAGAATCAAACACCCCTATGCCTTTATTATTCAAGGGTGCACCACTTATCGTTGCTTTTTTAAAGTTGTATTTTGGCATATGAGGTCAGTATTATTTCACTTCAATAATTTCGTACTCTCTTGAACCCAGTCCCATTTCCTGCGCGTGCCTTAACTGTATATCCCATTTACTTTTCGGATGTGCCATTTTAAACTTATCCGTATCTGCCAAGGACATTTCATAATCTTTATTATCTTTTACATTTTCATGAATAACTTGAGCTCGATTTATCATATCGACGGAGGCTTGGTCTATTGCCACAGGATCAAAAGAAGCCAAAATCCCAATATCTGGCACTAAAAACTTTCCACTAGATGGAAAACAATCGCACTCAGGAGTTATATTCATAAGAAAATTAAAAAATACTTTTTTATCCTTTTTATTTTTCAAAGCCCCATAGGCATACTCCGCTATTTTTTCAGAAGTTGCGTCCGTATCTCCGTCCCACTTGGTCCCTATCGCATCAAATCTACACACAGGAATACATTCCCCACAACCAGAACATTTTTTAGGATCATTAATAATTTTGCCATCTACTACTTTTAAAGCATCAAAGTTACACCACTCCACGCATTCCCCACAGCCAGTACATTTTTGCGTATCATAGCCAGGAGTGAAACCAGAGTGTTGCTCCTGTTTGCCGGCCCTGCAGGCACCACCCATACCGATATTTTTGAGCGCTGCGCCAAAAGAAGTGACCGCATGCCCTTTACAGTGACTCATGACCACCACCGTATTCGCCCAGTATATAGAAGAAGCTATTTTAACTTTTTTAAAATGTTTTCCGTTTTCGATAGGCACTTCCACAAAATCCGCACCTAAAAGTCCGTCAGCAATCACCACTGGTGCATCCATGGCAGAAAAAGAAAATCCGTGCCTGTTCGCAAGCGCCAAATGTTTTATAGCATTGTTTCTCTGTCCCACATAGAGCGTGTTAGTATCTGTCAAAAAAGGATTTCCACCGCACAACTTAATTCTGTCAATAATTGTCCTGTAATATACCGGAGAAATAAAAGATACATTTCCCTCTTCTCCAAAATGGGCTTTCACCGCCACATATTCGCCTTCTTTGATAATACTGCCAGCGCCTACTCTATCAAACATTTTAACCAGTCTGGCAAGAATACTATCTGAAAAATGTTCGGCGCCGCAAGGAGTAAAATAGACTTCACTTTTCATTTTGAGATCTCCGTAAAAACTATATAAATTTTATTTTTCTTCTTTTAACAATTTATAACGCACGCTGTCTGTGAGCGCTATCCAACTGGCTTCGATTATGTTTTCGGAAACTCCAACTGTGTTCCAGATATCTTTGCTGTCCGAGCTTTCAATAAATACTTTTACTTTGGCGGCCGTTCCAGAAGAACCCTCTATGACACGCACTTTAAAATCTACCAGGTGCATATCATTTATTTGTGGATAAAACTTTTTCAGCGCTTTTCTCAAGGCATTATCAAGCGCATTGACTGGCCCATTTCCTTCGGAAGCAGTGTGCGCTGTTTTTCCATCCACCGTTATTTTTATTGTAGCTTCAGTAAAGAGTTCCCCATTTCTTTCTTCGGTGATTACCCGCATTGTCTCAAGTTTGAAAAACTCTTTTACTTTTGAAAGATTATGTTTTATAAAAAGTTTCAAGGAAGCATCGGCACCTTCAAATTCATAACCCTGCGCTTCTTTTTTCTTTATCAGAATCATTATTTCTTTTGTTTTTGGATCATCTTTCAAAAGTTTGATTCCCATTTCTTGCGCTTTATAAAGTAAAGAACTCACCCCTGCTTGATCGGACATAGGGATAATCCGCTCGTTGCCTACCAGCTCAGGATTCATATGTTCATAGGATTCGGCAAGTTTCATTACTGCATTAGCGTGCACTCCTGCCTTATGGGTAAACGCATTTTTTCCTACAAACGGCTGTTTATCATCTGGAGAAATATTTATTCTTTCATATAAAAAGTGCGCCGTTTCTGTAAGTTTCTTTATGTTTTTTGCTGGAATGGTTTCATATCCCATTTTTAAAGATAAAATCGGAATGAGAGCAGTTATATCCGCATTCCCACATCTTTCTCCAAACCCATTCATTGTCCCCTGTACTTGAACAATTCCATTTTTCACTGCAATCAAAGTGTTTGCCACGGCAAGCCCGGAATCATTATGGCAATGGGCGCCTAAGGGAATTTTAATTTTAGTGGAAATCTCGGCTGTTATTCTATCCATTTCTTCAAGGGTGACGCCACCATTTGTATCACAAAGACAAATACAATCTGCCCCTGCTGTTTGTGCGGCTTGCAGTGTTTTAAAAGCGTAATTTGGGTTTGCTTTATAGCCGTCAAAAAAATGTTCAGCATCA
>CAILUR010000148.1 GCA_903837445.1 uncultured bacterium
CTGCGCAGCATAGTCTTTTCCCGCTTTCATATACGCCACTCCAAGATTATAGTAAATCTGCGGGTCTTTTTTATTTATTGCGGTGGCCTGTTTATAAGCATCAATCGCACTTGCGTATTGCCCCATTTCATCATAGACCACTCCCAAATTATAAAAAGCCGAAGCATAGGCAGGTCTTAACCTTATGGCTTTTTTATACATTTCTACTGCTTCTTTATGGAAGCCCCTGTCCTCATAGCAATTACCTAAAATATTATAACCTCCGGCATATTTGGGATTCAAATTTATGGCTTTTTTTACAGTCACCGCCGCCAGGTCAAGCATATTATCGTCCCGATAAGCCATAGCCAATGCACCATAAGCTTCTGTATACTCCGGCGACATGTTTATGGTTTTTTTATAATACTCTTGGGCTTTTTTAAGCGTGCCTTTGTAATAATAAGCGAGACCTATATTATAATAAAGTTCCGACATTTTAGGAGAGAGGACTACTGCTTTTTGATAATATTTAATCGCCATATCATAGTTTTTTAACCCCCGATAACAAATAGCAAGATCTATGTATAAACTCATTTTAGTATTTTCCGGAGCCGTGGTTTCGGTTTTTGTCAGATACTCAAGTGCTCTCGCATATTCTTTGCGTTCCAGAGCTGTCCTACCAGCAGTTAAATCCTCAAGCGCCCCTGCGAAAGTTAAACTCCAAAACAATAAAAACATTATGCTCAAAAAAACTTTTTTCATTTAGCAGACGGCTGTTCAGGGGTAGCTGTTTCGCGTAGGCTTTTCCCTGTTTTCGCCTCTTCAAATTTTTCCAATTTTTCTTTTATTTGTGCTTTGCGTTTATTAACAGGCAGTAGGCGATCATATTTTTTCCAATATTTTTCCGCCTTGTCATACTGCCCCAGTTGTTCTGCCATTATCGCTGCATTTACATACGCCGCCATATCCCACGGCTCAATATTTATAGCTTTTTCAAAAACTTCCAATGCCCCTTCATAGTTGTCAGTTTTCATATACACTATTCCAAGATTGTAATAGGCATTTTCAAGGGTGACATCGCTGGCAGGATTTGCCTTTATGACTTCCAGCAAAGCAGTGGTAGCATTGGCATAGTCCTGTCGCATAATATATACAGCGGCAAGATTTTCTTTTGCTTCCAAATCATCTGGTTTTATCGCCAGCGCCGCCTGATAATTTTTTGCAGCTTCTTCAAGGTTGTTTTTTTTCAGATTTATTACTCCGAGATTATAATGCGCCTCTCCGAAATCAGGTTTGGCTTTTACTATTCTTTCATAAATAGTCTGTGCCGAATCCAATTTGTTTTTATCAATCATAATATTCCCCAGACTGGCCTGAAGCAGTGGGTTTTTCGGAGACACTTTTAACCCTTTTTGCACTGCCTTTAAGGCCTCATCGTCATTTCCGTGTTCGCTATAGACCACGCTCAAATTATACATGGCCTTTACATTTTTAGGATCAAGTTCTATGGCTCGTTTAAAAGCAAATTCCGAGTAAGTAAACTGGTCCAGTTGGGCATACGCGCTTCCCAGTTCTCCCCAATATTTAGGATTCTTCGGGTTTTCAGCAATTAAGGTTTTCAGATTGCTTACTGTATCCGCATATTTCCCTTCCATGTATAGGTCTTGCGCTTTTTTTTCCACTTCCGCCACTTCCACCACATTCAATTTTTCAAGGGGTTTTTTTAAACTTTCTCTTTTTATACAGGCCCCAAAACATATGGCTAAACAACATATACTCACAGTCAGTCTTTTCACTTTTTGTTTCTCCGTATTATTTTTTTAAGTTCTTTTTCCACAAGGAGTGCTGTCTTATCCCAGTTAAAACATTTCGTCTGCATAACCTTTGCCGCAGCAGCAATTTTTTTTCCAAGCCGTGGATTATTTTTTAACTCCATAAGTTTTTGCGCGAATTCCTTTTCGGTGGTGGCAGTTAAAATATTCACCCCATTTACCCCATACACTCCGCTTGCCGCGAAAGGGTGTGCCACTACCGGCACTTTATTTGCCCAGGCCTGCATAACTTTATTCTGTCTGCCAGCGCCGTAGCGCACAGGCGCCACCACGCAGTCCCACGAGCGTATCAATGCATCTATATTTTCAACAAAACCGCTCACTTCAAAGTCCTCGCCCTTATATTTAGTGCAGGCCTTCTCACTTCCCTCTCCTACTATAACAAATTTTATATTTTTATCTTGTACTGTAGTTATTTTCCTGACTTTCTCCAGCAAAAATTTTAACCCATCCGCATTAGGCGGATAGTTCATATTTCCAAAATACCCTGCTGTAAATACTGTTTTATCTTTTTTTATATTACCCGAAGCCGGACTTGCCACTCCATTAGCGGCTGTGACTATATTTTTTGCGCCTATATATTTAGCATCTTCTTCTGAGTTTATAAATACCTTATCAAAAACCCCTGCTACATTTTTTTCATATTTTTTTAGTCTTGCCCCATCTATAGTGGCATACATTTTGTAAAATATTCCTGCCCCACTTTTTTTCACTCTGTCCATATATAAGGCAAGGGAATCCACCATATCCACCACTTTTGGAATTTCAAGGGACTGTGCATATTGCGCCATTCTGAGCCGATAGACAAACACCACATTTATTTTTTCACGCGCCAAGAGGGTTTTTATCTCACTTTCCACACGCTTGTCCGCATATGCCGAGATATTTAATGCCAGGTTTGAAAATAAACCGTTTAAAGCTCTAAAAAATATCTGGTTTTTCGTGACCGGCACAAGGACCACTGCCGCGCAGTACTTTTCCAAATCTTTTTTAAACCTTTCTTCTCCCGGTTTTATCATACTCACAAGAAATATTTTATTTTTTTTAGAAAGCCGTTTTAACAAATTAAAGCTTCTCAGCTTATCCCCATCACAAGGCGGGTATGGCAGGCCTGGCGTTAAAAACAGAATATTCATTTATTTTCGCCTTTCATAACTTCAAGATTTTTTACCATTTCATTTGTTGGATTTAACTGCACTGCTTTTTCCATATACTCAATCGCAGTTTTTTTATCACCTTTATAATAATAAGAAACAGCCATATTATTATATGTTTCAGCCAAAGTTGGTTTTTCTTTAATGGCCTTACTACCTGCCTCTATGGCTTTATCGTATTCTTTTATGGCATTATAGCAACCCGCCATATTTGACCAGGCCTCAGCTAACCCTGGCTTTAAAACCACAGCATCCTTATACTTGTTTATTGCCTCATTATACCTACCCAGAGTTGAATATACAATGCCAAGATGACTAATGCATTCGGCCTTGTTGGGAGAGGTAGCGATGGTTTCTGCCTGTTCCAAATAGTACATTGCCTTATCACTATTGCCAAAGTTTTTAAAGGCATCTCCCATTTCCACATAAGTGGCGCCATAATTTGAGATGGCAAATTCAGTCGGGGCATCCATATATAATTTTTCGCTAATAACATTTCTGTACGAGAGCAATTTGAGTTTTGCCTCAGCACTTTTTGTTGTGGCGAGTTTGTCGAAAGATAATTTCATAAGCACTCCACTCGGTGCCATATAGGCATCCCCCTGTTTATAAAACGCCTTCAAGGTGTCCCTAAAAATAGAAGTGTAGATTTCTCTTTGTTTGAAATTCAGTCCTATTATATTTTCCAAAGTTTGACTCAAAGTGAGGCTGTTACTGATATTCAAGTTGAGCCCTGGACACTCCTTTTTTAAATTTGGGATTCCCCACTTTGTATATAAGAATATAGTAGTAGCAGGGCAGAAATCCAATTTTTTTGCTACATTTTTAAAATACATTTGAGGCATAACAAAATAATCACCTTCCAGCAATGCAAGGGCTCCAGGAGTGTCCACCGACTTTATGACATTGTTGCCAAAATCATAAGCGTAATAGTAAGCGCTCTTGTCACATTTTTCAAAATTTGTCACAAGCCCATAGGCCGGTAGCAGCATAAAGACAGGCACCGCCACAAATGCCGAAATATTTATTTTTTTAGTTTCACACAAGGACAAGAGCCAAGCTATTCCACCGCTAATAAAAAATATCATACTTAGATACGCGGGAATTAAAAACACATCCATTATATAAAGCATTTCAGTCTTCAAATTAAAATAGAATGTAATGCTTGAAAGCACTACAATAAACAAAACAACAAAAAATATTGTTCTTTGTTTTTTCACTGTTTCCCAAGTGCCCTTTATTCCTATGATAAATAATAGTGTGCCTATTATTCCAAACTCAGAGGTAATGAGCTTTCCTATTCTTGCCAGTTGTTTTATTATCGTTCCCAGATTTTTAACTTTTTCCATTTCAGTATATTCAGCGCGGGTCACTACCCAAACGAGTTGTTTTAAATCCACTGGATTCCCCCAGTTTAACAATGCTCCCCCATTGGCCCTTACCATAAGATAATAATACATAAATATTCCAGGCAAGGAAAACAAAACAAATAAAAGATAATTTTTAAACTTTAGGCGTTTATAATAGCCCTCTTTTAATAGTTCCAACCCCATAAAAACAAAAAACGCTGGAAAAACCACCGCCATACTCTCCCAGTGATTAGCCACAGCTATTCCATAGATAAAAGCAAATAGATAAAATAGCCGCATTTCTTTTTTTATTTCCCATACAAAAGCTATCCAAATAAGTAAAAGCACAAAACAAGCGTTCAGAGTATATATCCCGCCTTTGGCAGATATGGCCTGAGTCCAAAAGGTTTGGGAAAAAGCTAACATAAGCGCGCCTGCTGTAGACACCCCAAGAAGAAGTTTTTCATTTTTTATTTTATTTTTTAACACTTCTCCAAGTATAAAAAACAAAAGCACTATACTGAGGGCACCAAAAAAAGCCGCCTGCAAATTTATTTTAAACCCTGTATTAGCAAAAGGCAAAAAGGTAAAAAGTTTTCCTATCAGTGTCGGTAATGGATATCCAGGGGGATGTTGAATTCCCAAAGTATAAGCACATGCTATGGTCTCTGGTGAATCGTCAAAATTAAAAACTGGTTGCAGTGTCCTTATATAGACAGCCATAACTCCCAAGAAAATAAGTAGCGCTATCAGAGTTTTATTATTTACGCGCATTTTTTATAACCTTAAGCATATTTAGAGCGCTGGCATTTTCAGGATTTATAAGTAGGGCGCCACGCAAGGCTTTCACTGCTTTTGCTTTTTCACCCGCCATATAATACGCCACTGCTAAATTCATATAAGAGTCGGCATTTTTTGTATCGGCCTCTATTGCTTTTTTAGCGTATAGGATTGAATTTTCATACTCTTTAAGTCCTCCGTAAGCCGCTGCCACTTGGTTTAAAAGCATAGGCTCAGCAGGCATATATTTTAAGCCCTCCTGCGCCACAGCTAACGAGTCATTATATTTTCCAAGTTGATACAGCGCATATGCCAATGGCATTATAGCTTTCACCGTGTATGGAGAAATTTTATGCATAGTCCAGGCTGTTTTTAAAGCGCCCTGTGCATCATAGTGGTTTGTCTGAAAAGTAAAAAGTTTTACCAACGCTTCCCAGTAGCCTGGATTCAATTTTACCGCCTGAGTATAAGCCGCATAGGCATCAGCCTCATTTTTTATTTTTTCGGCTAAACTTCCCAGATAATAAAAGTTTTCCGGTGTATATTTATCCACGCTACTACCCTTTTTTGCCAGCTCATATGCCTTTTCCATTTGCCCAAAGTGTTCGGCGCGTTTAGCCATTCCAAGATAAGTATTTCCCGCCAGCGGCATAAAAGCCATAAGCATAAAAGCCATAAACAACAAACTCCCTAAAATCGGAATTATTTTTAAAAGCCCTTTATTAGGCACTCTTTTTATTCCTTCTAGATTTTCAGTGGCTTCCACCATAGCGATAAAAATATAAAAAACCACACTTGTAGGAATTATTAAAAAAGGAAAGTTAAACATAGCGTGAAAAAGCATAGCACCTGCCCCGCAAACCAACCCCGTGATAAATATTTGCGAAGTTTTATCTTTCATTTTCAGTACTTTCCACGCTTTATAAAAACCCAAAAAGAAAAACAAAAGCATCGCAAGTAGTCCCCCAATCCCATACTCTGCTACAAATTGCAAATAATCGTTATGTGCGTGCGAGGACTTGTAATACTCATTTGTTTTAAAGGCCTCAGGAGGTAAACCCGCGGCCTGATAAAAAGAATATTTCAAAGAGAAGTTTCCTGGTCCACTGCCCAAAACAAAATTATCTTTTATCATACTTGCCGCGTTCTTCCATATAGAGCCTCTTATCGTTAGCGCTTCATCCTCGGTGTTTAATAGTCGCGTAAAAGCTGCTGGTCGCAGTGCTAAATATACCGTTGCCAGTATCAGTATGCCTACCCCTATGGCAAGCAACTTTTTTTTATTTTCCCACAAAACCTTTTTGAAATATTTCCACATAATTAAAAAGAACACTATTGCCGATGCCCCAAAAGCTATATAGGCACCTCTGGTCTGAGACATTATAAGTCCGGTTGCCATGACAACAAAATAAAAATAATATACTCTTTTATAACTATTATTTTTTGTTGCCAGTGCCGCTGCCAGTGCCACTGGTAACAGGACCACCATATGTCCACCTAAAAAATCCGGATTTCCCAAAGTGGAAGAAGCGCGTTTGGAAAAATCTGCCGCCCAAGGAATAAAATCTACCCCCAGTGCCTGTAAGATTCCGTAAAAGGCCATTAAAGTACCTGAGGCAAGCACGGCAAAAATAAGTTTTTCACCACCACCTGCCACCGTAAATAAATATACAAAATAAAATAAAACTATAAGTAAAAAATTCAGACCTATTTTATCCAGCCAGGCCGTTTTGCTTAAAGCAGGGAAAAACCCAGCCACATTAACAAGCAAAAACAATAAAAACACATAAGTAAAAGAGGTTTTAAAAACAGGAAAATGCCCGCTGACCATACAATATGCCATAAATATAAGCCCAGTTAAGCTCATAGCAAATATAAAAAAGAATTTTTCAGTTATCCAGAAAGGATCCGCCGCGGAAGGAAAAAACACCAAGGGGGACAAAAAAACCATAAAAACCAACAGCAATTCATAAACCTTTTTTAAGTATTTTTCCGCCATTGATGGAGTTCTCCGTGTTTTTCATATGTAAAACATGGAAATTTTATCACTATTTGAGATAATATTCAAGGCGGTTTTGTGCCTGTGGTTTTTCTTATTTGTTTTTTAATTTATCTTTTAGTTCTTTAAGCTGTGCCGGATCCAGGTTTTGAAACTTTTCTCTCAACTCAGCCTTTTTCTCTGGAGACAATTCTTTCCATTTTTTGTATTTACCTTTAATCATCTCACGGTCTTCTTTTGACATGTCTTTCCATGCCTTATAGGCGTTTCTTATCTTTTTTTTATCCTCAGGGCTAAGTTCTTTAAATCTCTTTTGTTCATAAAACAGCTCATCTTTTTTGTCAGCTGGCATTTCTTTCCATTGTTTATAGGTTTCCCTTATTTTTTGTTTTTCTTCATGGGACATATTGCGCCACTTGTCTGCCGCTTGCTCATAGGTGCCTTTTTCATTCTGCCACTTGTCGGCAGAATACACCACTCCCGCGAATCCTAATATAAGTCCTACTAAAAACAACAGTGCTATTTTTCTCATGGTTTTTCTCCTTTGGGTTTTTCTTTATCTTCCTTTGTCGGCAGAGTATCGTATTTTTCAAAAAAATCAAGTTGTACTAATACATCAAAATTTTGTAACATTTCCAGATTACTTATTATTTCATCTTCTTCAGGAGTGGGTGCCGGTTTTGCGCTTCCAGTAACCAGTCCCCCGAGCAACACACAGCCCAACAGCAA
>CAILUR010000149.1 GCA_903837445.1 uncultured bacterium
TCTATATAAGTAAACTCTTTCAAATCGCCATCAGCAACACCAATTATGTTGGCATTTATATTAAAATCACTTTTTGTTTCAGGTTTTGTGGAGTTAGAAGTATCGCTTGTTTTTTCATCACCGGGAGCGGCATATATCTTATTTATACCAACAGCTATAAGGACAAAAACAGCCGAAAACAAAGTCACAACGGCAAATATCCGTTTCATGATTCCTCCACTGCCTGATTTTATAAAACTTTTACGAAATACTAAAACATATTATAGCAACATTAAAATTTTGTCAATATAAAATTTAATTCTTTTAGCCTGTTTCAATAATAAAACTGCGTTTCAAAATGCACAATCTATTTATTTTTTACTTTTTGTTTTTAAATATTTTTCTATTATAATTTGGGCTTTTTCAATGGCGTTTTTTCTGTGCGAAACGCTGTTTTTTTCCCGAAGCGTCATCTGCGCATAGGTTTTATTTTTTGAAGGAACGAAAAATACAGGATCATAACCAAAGCCGTTAGTCCCTTTCATAACTTCCGAAATATAGCCATTTACGCTTCCGAGGGCATAGGATTCTGTGCCATCTGGAAAGATAATAAATATTCCCGTTTTGAATTCCGCTTTCCTTTGTGTCATTTTTAGCCCTTTTAGAAGGCTTAAAAGTTTTAAATTATTATCCATAAAGTTACATTTGGGACCTGCAAATCTGGCAGAATAAATACCAGGGGCTTTGGCAAGATATTCCACTTCTAAACCAGTATCATCAGCTATTATTATTTTATCTTTTACTATTTTTCTGATACGCCTGGCTTTTATAGCGGAGTTTTCTTTCAAGGTTTCTCCGTTTTCGATAATCTCCCCCTTAAAACCCAGTTCATCCAGTGTTATGACCTTTGCCTTTTTAAGTATTTTTTTTATTTCCAGCGCTTTATGTTTATTGTTTGAAGCCAGAACGAGTTCAAACATTTTTTCCGCCAGTGTTTTTTTTAGTTTTGAGAGCTTTTTTCTGTTCCAACATTATTTTTTTGATACCACTTGAGGCGAGGTCTAAAAGTTCTATAAGTTGTTTATCATCAAAAGTGCTATTTTCTCCAGTAGCTTGGAGTTCAACAAACTTTCCAGCCCCTGTCATGACCACATTCATATCAACATCCGCCGAAGAATCTTCAATGTAATTTAAATCAAGCATAGGGGTGCCGGAAATAATTCCAACACTCACTGCCGCAATGGAATCTTTTAAAGGACTCGTGGTAATTTGTTTTTTCTCTAGCATTTTATCTACCGCATCAACTAAAGCGACATAGGCTCCAGTGATAGCCGCGGTCCGGGTGCCACCATCCGCCTGAATTACATCCGCATCAATAGTGATAGTTCTCTCTCCAAGTTTTGTAGTATCCACTATTCCGCGTAAAGCTCGCCCTATGAGGCGCTGGATTTCCTGTGCCCGGGCATTTACTTTGCCTTTTGAAGCATCTCTTTGATTTCTCGTATTTGTCGCACGCGGTAGCATAGAATATTCGGCAGTCACCCACCCTTTACCTTTCCCTTTCAAAAATGGTGGAACATCATTTGAGACAGAGGCCGTGCATATTACTTTTGTCTCTCCAAATTCTATTAACACTGATCCTTCGGCATATTTGGTAAAATTACGGGTTATGATAATTTTACGCAATTCATTGTTTTTTCTCTTATCATTTCTCATTTTGATTTTGCTCCTTTATTTATAATAACAGGCTTTGGCATTCTCTGATTCATACACACACACCCGAAAGACCTTCGCTGGTTTTATAGAAGGCTCGAGCTCATCAAAAACGAACTTCGCTATATTTTCCGCTGAAGGATTATTTATTTTAAAATATTCCACATCTTCATTTAGATATTTATGGTCAAGGACTTCCATTACTTTTTTCAATACTTTTTTAAGGTCTGTAAAATCTATTGCAAGCCCATTAGGCATAAGTTGTTCGGCGCGCACATGTAGTTCCACTGTGTAATTGTGCCCGTGCAAATGTTCGCATTTCCCGGAATAGTCGCGCAAATTATGCGCCGCAGCGAAAGAATCTTTTATCATTAATTCATACATTTTATTCTCCTTTAAACCTTAAAATTTTACTAGTTTGGCAGGTATCATTTCTTTTTTTAAAA
>CAILUR010000150.1 GCA_903837445.1 uncultured bacterium
AGCGTTTTAAACACAGCGGCGGATGATTATTTTGAAAGAACCTTTATAGGCAAGAGCGATAAAATAAAAAAAATAATTGAACTAGTGAAAAAAGTGGCGCATGGAGACAGCAGTATTATGATTACTGGAGAGACAGGTACGGGCAAGGAACTTATAGCCCGCGGGATTCACGAAACAAGTCTGCGCGCGCGCGAACCTTTTATTGCGATAAACTGTGCCGCGATTCCTGAAAATCTTTTAGAGTCGGAATTGTTTGGCTATAGGAAAGGGGCATACTCTGGGGCGGTAACGGATAAAAAAGGGTTGGTGGAACTTGCAGATAAGGGCACTTTATTTTTAGATGAAATAGGGGATTCAACACTTGCCCTCCAAGCAAAACTTTTGCGCGTGTTGGAAGATAAAAAAGTGCAAAGGCTTGGGGATGAAAAAAACACAAAGGTGGACATTCGGATAGTAGTAGCGACAAATCAGGATCTGGTAAAAATGACAAAAGAGAAAACTTTTCGTGAAGATCTTTTCTTCAGAATAAATGTCATTCATATCCACCTTCCGGCACTGCGGGAACGCAGGGAGGACTTGCCCTTGTTGTTGAGATTTTATATAGAAAAATATAATAAGACACACAATAAAAACATAGTGGGGATAGAGGCTAAAGCACGCACTGTCCTTGCCAATTATGATTATCCTGGAAATGTAAGGGAACTCGCCAACATAATTGAACATGCTGTGGTTATGGCGACAGAGGATACCCTAACTTTTGATGATTTGCCGTTCGCCCTTCAGCATTTTACGATTACCCCACAATTAGAATCACACGCAGTTGGAGCTCATAATAGTAAAGAAAGCGAAAACAGCGATGCGGATTTGGTACTTGCAAAAGTGGAAAAACTTACTATCATAAAGGCGTTCACAAGATTTGGCAAAAATCATACGCGTGTGGCCAAAGCCCTCGGCGTGTCCCGTTCCACGCTATGGAGAAAAATGAAAGAGTACGAAATAGAGTAATTGAAGTCAGAAAAATACCCCTAAAATAAAAAGAGCCGCGGAAATCCGCGGCTCTTTTGCGTTTGTGAAATGAAAGGGGAGGAGTTAAAAATCTCCGCCTATTGAGATTTTGTAAGCATTGCCGAGAGTGCTGTAAGGTTCCCAAGCGAAATCTATATATTTTCCATCCACCTTAATACCCGCGCCGAGAGAAAAGTTTTTAATCCCATCTGTGAGACCGGTATGGTCTGTATGATAACCAGTTCTTAAAATTACAATGTATGGAGTTTGTATTTCAACACCTAATTTATACAGAGGGTCTGCGTTTACCTGCGCACAGATATCTCCATCAACTGCAAGGCCCCAACCACCCTCAAAGGTGGTGGTATAAAAAGAGGAAAGCGAAAGTTCTCGTGTGACTGACAAGCCATTTAATTTCGGACCAAAATTTTTGGCCAAAAGGTCAAAGGAAAGGCCTTTCAGTGGGGAAAAGTATCTGATACCCACATCAAATAAACCTAAGGCTTGCGCAGCATCTCCGGCGATCTCATCGTGGAGATATTTTAAGGTGATACCAAAGTCGATATTGGTGTCCAGCTTATTAGCATAGGAAAGCGAGGTTAAAAGCGCATAGGGAGAGAAAGCTTTACCTGTCTTTACCGGAAGTCCGCTCCCATCCAAAGTATATTCATCCATAGTTCCAAAACCAAAATACGAAAAACCAAAGGCTAAAACGCCATATTTGTTAAACTGCGCTGCTACGGCTAAATGATCATTGGTCATATCTGCCAGCCAAAAATTGTGAGAAATAAAAGCATTCCATGTCTTTTCTGAAGTCTTCAAACTTGCCAGGCCTGCAGGGTTCCAAAAAATGGAAGCGGAACCTGTGGAGGCTCCAATAAAAGCATTTCCCATACCAGCCGCTTGCGCTCCGACATTTATGTCTAAATATTTGGCGGCAAGATTTGATGAATTTTGAAAAGTTTCTGTGGTGTCTGCGGCAATAATAAAGGAGAAAGTAAAGAGAACTAAAACCGAGAGAAGTATTTTTTTCATGCGCGCTCCTTACTTGACTATCGCGAATTTACCCAGCGGTTCTTTTTTCTTTGAACCGTCAGAGTATTCGATAATTACCTGATAGAGGTAAATACCGCGCGATAATCTTTCTATGTTGAAGTGGGTGTAGCCATTAGGTGTCTTGTCTGTTATCTCACCTACTTTACTGCCGTCGACGGCGTAAATAATTATTTGCACTTTTGCGATATTAGCAATCGGATAGGAGATCCCCATTTCTTTTGCCCCTTTTGGAACGGGGTTTGGATAAGCAAGTATTTTATCTTGCGCCACAGGTGTTACGGTAAAAGTTGCGGTAATGGTGGCTGTCGGAGTTATGGTGGAAGTATCCGCTGGAGTGGCAGTTTCGGTAATGGTAACAGTTTCGGTAGGCGTTATGGTTTCAGTTGTCGGGACACAAAAAGCAACCGGAGCTGCAAAAAGTAAAAGTACTGCTAAAAAAATGAACTTTTTCATTGTGATATAACCTCCTTGAAGTAAACCTTTTATTTTAGTATAGAAAAGAGTTTACTCTTTTTAAAGATTAAGGTCAAGCAAAAATGTCTGCGGGGTTTTTACTAATTGACCGTATTTATTATTGTTGTTATAATTAGATAAATTCTTAAATAGTGTTTTGAAAAATGGGTTTTATGAAGAAAACCGAGTGCTGGACAGGGAAATTTACTTCCTTGACTTTTATTTTAAGTAATATATAATCAACAAAATGAAAAAAATATTGTAATATGCCTTTGAAAATCCCTATAAAATGAGATGTATCGTCGGAAACTGTTGGAATTACAGAGTCTAATAAAGTACCTTATGAGGGCAAACAGGGTAAAGTTTTGAAAGTAAAATGGAGGAAAAATGAAAAGAAGTTTTTTTGTGGCACTTGTGATATGTTTCGCTTTTTCTTTTGTCCTACAGGCGGATGTAATAACGCTCAAGGACGATCAGCAGTTTAACGCAGATGTCATAAGCTGTGACAACTATTATATTACAGTCGCTCTCGCAAACGGCAATACGGTAGCCCTGCCGTGGACTGAAATTCGAAGAATGGAACACACCAATACACCGTGTAACTCGGCGGAGGAATTACATATAAATAATCAAGATGCGGAAGTGAACACCCTCATAGCCCCTTTTTCAAAAGACCTCGCCTGGCAACGGGCTATTTTCCCTGGAGTGATAATTCATGGCGCAGGACACGCTTATGCGAAGGACCAAAACACGAGCTTGTCGCTGGTCTCGGTGGAAGTCTTATCAGTTATTTTAATGGGAATAAGCGTGAACGATTTTCTGACACCAACTAAGACCGATAGCGAAAACTATAGCGTGACACAGATTATGGGTACGGTGGGCGCTGTAGCTTTCTTGGGGTCGTGGCTTTATGATATTATTTTTGCACCGGCAGCAGTGGAAAAATTTAACAGCGATAAAAAGTTTATGATAAATGACAAGTCGGAAGCCAATACAGCGACAGAAGATGTCGCAAATACGCTTAATGCAAAGGCAGGCGATAAATAATGAAAATATCAATTGGGAGTGATCACGCGGGGTGGGAACTGAAAGAAGAAATAAAAAAATATTTAAAAGAAAAAAATGTGGACTTTCAAGATGAAGGCCCTTTTGATGAGAGCGCTGTGGACTATCCTGATTATGCTCAGAAAGTGGGGACGGCAGTAGTCTCCAAAAAAGCCACAGCTGGAATTCTTATCTGCGGAACAGGCATAGGTATGCAAATAGCGGCAAATAAGATTAAAGGGATTTATGCGGCACTGGTGGACAATACTTTTACTGCGGAAATGTGCAGAAAACATAATAATGCAAATGTGCTTGTTATGCCAGGAAGGTTGATAGGAAAAACTCTCGCGAGAGAAATAACTAATATATGGTTAAAAACTGATTTTGAAGCAGGCAGGCATGCTCAGAGAATGGATAAAATAAAAGAAATGGAAAATAAAAACTTTAAATAAAATGTGTTAGATTTTTTTACCCCGGAATTGAAAAACCGGAACTCTCGCTTAAGGAGTTGGTATGAATCACACGAACTATATAGAAAAAGTGGACAAGGAAATCGCGGAGCTGATAAAAAAAGAACTCAAAAGACAGAGAGAAAAATTGCTTATGATTGCCTCTGAAAACTATGCCGATGAAGCCATACTGCAGGCGCAGGGTTCGATTTTGACAAATAAATATGCAGAGGGCTATCCGGGGAAAAGATTTTATCAGGGCTGTGAGTATTATGATGAGATTGAAAATATTGCTATAGCCCGCGCAAAAAAACTTTTTGGCGCAGAGCATGTAAATGTGCAACCAAACTCTGGCTCGCAGGCAAACCAGTCAGTTTATCTTGCTATGCTCGCCCCGGGAGACACTATCCTGGGTATGAATTTGGCGGCTGGTGGACATTTGACGCATGGGGCCTCAGCCTCTTCTTCGGGTAAACTTTACAAAACTTTTTCTTATATGGTGGATAAAGAGACATATATGATTGACTATAATGAAGTGGAAAGACTTGCCTTGGAACACAAACCAAAAATAATAGTGGCGGGGGCAAGTGCCTATCCACGGGAGATTGATTTTAAAAAGTTTAGAGAGATTGCAGATAAGGTAGGGGCCTATCTTCTCGCAGACATTGCGCATTATGCGGGGCTTGTGGTAGCTGGCCTTTATCCTGATCCGATGCCATACGCAGATTTTGTGACCACTACTACGCATAAAACTTTAAAAGGCCCGAGAAGCGGGATTATTATGTGCAAGGAAAAATATGCCAAACAGATAAATTCGGCGGTCTTTCCTGGAATGCAGGGCGGACCTCTTATGCATACCATCGCCGCTAAGGCCATATGTTTTAAAGAAGCTATGACACCTGAGTTTAAAAAATATCAACAACAGCTTTTAGTAAATTCAAAATTACTGGCTTCCGAATTAATGGCGCGCGGATACAAGGTGCTTACAGGTGGCACGGATTGTCATCTTATTCTCGTGGATTTAAGGCCAAACAATCTTACAGGCAAAGATGCGGCTATTGCTTTGGATGAGGCGGGAATTGTAATAAATAAAAATGGCGTGCCTTTTGACACGCAGAGCCCCTTCATTACAAGTGGCATAAGAATAGGCACCCCGTCTATCACCGCAAGAGGAATGAAGGAAAAAGAGATAAAGCTGATCGCTGGTTGGATAGATACTGTGCTTAAAAACATTGCGGATGTGCGTGTGAAAAAAAACACAGCCGAACAGATAAAAAAACTTTGCGGAAAGTTCCCCATATATAAGTGTTAAAATAAGAAAAGCTTTACTCGTGAAAACTGGACATATGAGGGGATATGAAAGAAAAAACAGATAAATGCGACAAATATATAATAGACAAACCTTTTCAATTTAGGTATGTAGGACTTATCTTAGGGGTATTTCTTATTACCGTTGTCTCGGTGGGTATTACCACCTTTTGCATTGTTTGGAATAATGTAGTGGAGGCACTGGCTTTCGGCGAAAAATGCCCAGAAGTTAATATCGCGCTGGGGGGGATAGTGGCAAAGACCGCACTTTTACTCATAGGTCCAATTCTTTTGCTTATGGGAATTTTTGTGATAGTGGGAATAATTTTTTCCCGTAAAATAGCAGGTCCGCTTCACACTACGCAAAAGGCTACTGAGAATATTTCAAAGGGGCGTTTGCGAGTAAGTTTAAAATTTGAAAAGAACGATAAAATGGATAACTTAGCGAATGCTTTTAACACAATGATAAAAGGGATCAGGACAATTGTCACGGCAGATAAAAAGACGGCTAAAAAAATGATAACTGCAATTAGCAGTTTGAAAAGCGAAGTTAAGAAAAGCAAACATGTTACAAAGAATGTAAAAGCCGCTGCGGAACAGCTTGGGCAAATAGCAAGTGAACTGAAAAAAAATATGAATAAGTTTAAGCTGTAATTAAACAAAAACATTTAGCCTGGTTAAAAAAGCATGGAAAACTTAGGCGTGGAGACATAAGTAATGGAAAATGTAAAAAAGTATACTGATAAAGTAGCGGAGCTTTTGATTCTTGCTATGACCTTTCTTATACCTGTTATATTTTTTACTGGCACCAACGATGTGTTTGAAATAAATAAAATATTTGTAATGAGGTTTTTGACTTTTTTTGTCATTGGACTTTGGCTGGTGTCTGTTATTTTTGAAAAAAAAATAAAACTTATAAAAACAAACTTTGATTTTCCACTCTTGGGCTATCTTGGAGTTTCTGTACTCACCACTATTTTCACTTTCAATATTTATGTGTCCATCTTCGGTGTGTATGAGGATTTTGAGGGAATTTTAACTATTTTAAATTACATTGCGCTTTTTTATATCATAATAAATTTTGCTGAAAGTGTGACAAGCGTAAAAAAAATAATTATGATTATTGTCATTGCCGCAGTGGTAATTTCTGTTTATGGACTCGCCCAAAATTTTGGGTGGGACTTTATAGCGTGGAACCCAGAGACCTATAGTCCTGACAGGTTTTTCTCCACACTGGGGAATCCTAACTTTTTGGCGGCCTATCTCGTGGAGGCCTTACCGCTTATTTTCATACTATTTTTCATAACCCCCGATAATACAAAAAAGTCGGAAATGATAATGCTACTTGTACTTTTAACTGCAGGGCTGGTCTTAATTCAACTATTTACTGGTTTGTTCAGTCATGTGATTTCAAAGTTTTATATTAAAATAGCAGATCCCTTGACAGGTAAAATAAAGTCTTCCTTTATGGTTTCTCTTATTACCTGGGTGGTGCTCTTCTCACCAGTTATCCTTTTGGGAGCGGTGCTTGGCACCTTGCGGCAGGTGCGGGAGTTTACTAGAAATAATATGAAAAAAATTATAATCTTGATAGTTATGATGGCGGGCATAATAGTTTTATTTTTGACAAAGTCAAGAGCGGGCATGTTGAGTTTTATTATGACGGTGCTCCTGATAATGATATACACGATAATTGATGCTGGTAAAACAGATAACGGACTTTTTAAAAAAAATAAAATATGGTTTGCAATTTTTGCCGGACTTTTGTTATGTGCACTGTTTTTTCCGGTAGTGCGAGAAGCCCTGCTTTATGTATGGAACAGAACAAAGAGCCTGTTTACCCTAAATGGAATAGTACTCACCCCACGGGTGTATATTTTCAAAAGCGCACTTATGATGTTCCGCGACCACCCTGTGTTAGGTACTGGCCTTGATACTTTTCAAGTCATGTTTCCTTATTACCGTTATCCGATTTACTGGCAACTTGAATGGAATGGAACTCCAGAAAAAACGCATAATATTTTCCTTCAGGTCTTGGCGACGCAGGGTATGGCAGGGTTTGGATTTTTTGCCCTCATTATAGTGACTTTTTTCAAAAAAAGTTTACAAAGTATTTTTAAGGAAGTCGATACTTATAGAAGATATATGACTTTTGGAGTTTTTATGGCCTGTCTCGCTTTTATGATGCAGGGGTTGTTTAACTATACGGTGGTGGCATATGGTTTTATGTTTTGGATGGGCCTCGCGCTCATAAATAATCTTGGAAGTGCCGAGAAAAAAATCTTTGAGAAAAGTTTTTCTCCGCGCCTGTCATCTTTTTTTGAAAAGCATCGGATATTGGCAAGCACTATTGTCATACTTGTGATTGTCATAGCGCAGGTATTTTCGGCAAGAACTTGGGCTGCTGATATTTTCTTTAAAGCAGGCAATATAGGCGTCTCGCTTAACAAGGAAGACCAAGCAATGCCTTATTATAAGCAGGCGGTAGAGTGGAATCCGTGGCGCGAAATTTATTGGGTAAAATATGGGATTGCTTATGAAAGGTTAATGAGAAAAACGCAAGAACCACAGCAAAAGTTTGATGTCATAAGGCAGGCAATTGCCATAAACGAAAAGACCATAAAAATGAATCCTACTAATGGTTATAATTATAATAATCTGGCGAGAGTGTACAAACATTTTGGAGAAACCCTTGACCAGACACAGATAGCGGAAGCGGAAAGACTTTATGGAGAAGCGATAAAACGCGATCCCAACAATGCCTATTTTGCTATGGATTTAGCGGTTATATATCTTTCAAAAAGAGAGTATGATAAGTGCATTACTCTTATGCAACGGTATTCGGAATTGTATCCGAATCTGGCTATGCCATATTCTTACATAGGGTATGCGTATATGCTTCAGATAAATCCAGCGAATAAAGTAAATTATAAAACTATGAAGGCGAACGCACGGAAATATTATGCGCAGGCAGTGGATAATAAGCAGTGGTTTAGGGATAGTGTGTCCGAAGCTGCCACCTATAGCAATCTCGGCGTATTACTGGTGGAAGAAGGAAAAGTAAAAGAGGGAATAAATATGTTCTTGAAAGCTGTGACTGCAAGACCTGACTATAGAGAAGGCTATATAAATCTCGGAGTGCTTTATAAGCGAATTGGAAATAACGCAGAAGCGCTGAAAGCATATGAGCAGGTTTTAAGACTGGACCCAAATGATAAAAAAACGGCTTCCCTGGTCGAAGCTCTAAGAAAAAGGTGAACTGAAATGAAATGTCCCTATTGCAACCATAAAGAAGACAAGGTGGTAGATTCCCGAGAAACAAAGGAAGGAATGTCGATAAGAAGACGGCGCGAATGTTTAAAGTGTGCTAAAAGATTTACCACTTACGAAGTCATAGAATACTCTATGCCTATGGTAATAAAAAAAGATGAACGCCGCGAGACTTTTGACAAACAAAAGATACATAATGGAATTATGAAAGCTTGTGAAAAGAGACCAATTTCAGTTGAGAAAATAGATGAAATGGTAGATGACATAGAAAAACAAGTATACTCAAAAATGGAAAAAGAAATTCCGTCCACGCTCATAGGCGAACTGATAATGGAACGCTTGGCGAAACTCGACGAGGTGGCATATGTGAGGTTCGCTTCAGTGTATAGGCAGTTCAAAGATATAAACGCCTATATGAATGAATTGAAAAAGTTTTTGGTGGACAAGTAATTTGATTTAGTTGTTTTATGGAACTTTTATTTCAAGACGGCAAACCCAGGCGCAATGAAGTTTTCATATATTTACACTACACGGAACTTGCCCCTTTTTACCTAAGGCTTCTTAATTAAAAGTATTTTACAAACTCTAAAAAATGTTATATTATATTTGAGTTGATATTATTTATGGAGGTGTATTTATAATGAAGAGAGCGTTATTTTTGATTCTGTCAGGGTTGTTATTTGCTTTACCGGTAGCGGCGGCATCACAGGCACGGAATATAGAAATGATAGATGTGCCTACAGCCAACACACTTTTAAAGACAGAGATAAGATACGAAGCCAAGTTTTATGCTGGGGGCTGTATTTTAAACAAGTTTTATATCGGAATTTTTGACAGATTTATGTTAGGCACAGCAATAAATGTCACAAACCTAATAGGGTCCTCTAATCTCAATGTATTGTTACCGCTTAAAGTAGCAGGTAAATTTCGTATCACAGATGATGTGGATGCTATTCCTGCCATTGCCCTTGGCTATGAGGGGGAAGGATATTTGACTACCGGTGCCAAAGGAGTTTATTTGGCGGTGACCAAAGAGATACCTTTGGGCGGTATTTATATACAACTTACTGGAAATGTCTACACAAATGAATTCACCAAATTTGGTACTAAAATAAATACTGCGGCAGGGGTAGGGTTTGCCCTAACAAAAGAATTTCTTATTACCGGAGAGTTTGACGGAATCACTGGAAATAATTATGGGCGTATAAACTTTGGAATAGGTTACTTCTTTGATCCAGTGCAGATTGAAATCGGGATAAAATATGGAATTGGAAAAAAAGATCCAGGGCTCAGTAGAATTTTGAACATAAATTATGTCAGTTATCTCTAAGCGAGGTTGAACTATGACAGAACATGTAATAGAATTTGAAAAACCTTTAAATGAGCTCAGGAAAAAAATAGAAGAACTGAGACATTTTGGCGCCGAAAAGAAAACAGATATGACAGGCGAGATAAGTATGCTTGAAGAAAAACTCGAAAAAATGAAACAGGAAATATACAGCAAACTCGAGCCGTGGCAGGTAGTGCAGATAATGCGGCATCCTAAAAGACCGAAAATGCTGGATTTTGTTTCCTTGGCATTTACTGACTTTGTGGAACTGCATGGCGATAGGGCTTTCAAAGATGATAAGGCTATGGTGGGCGGGACGGCAAAAATTGACGGCAGACCGGTTATGATTATAGGACTGCAAAAAGGGAAAGATACAAAAGAAAATCTTATGCGAAATTTTGGAATGTCACAACCGGAAGGTTATAGGAAAGCTTTGCGCTTAATGCGATTGGCGGAAAAGTTTTCGCTACCAATAGTGACTTTTATTGACACGGCTGGTGCTTATCCTGGACTGGAAGGCGAAGAGAGAGGCGTGGCGGAAGCCATAGCCCGCAATCTGCTTGAAATGGCAAGGTTAAAGACCCCTATCGTGGTCTGCGTGATAGGCGAGGGTGGTAGCGGAGGGGCGCTGGGAATAGGTGTGGGGGATAAAATTCTTATGATGAAGTATGCCACTTACAGCGTTATTTCTTTTGAAGGGGCAGCGGCAATTTTGTGGAAGGACTCTTCACGGTCAGCGGAAGCTGCAAAAGTTTTAAAACCCACAGCGACAGATTTGCTGAAAATACAAGTAATTGATGAAATAATAGACGAACCGCTTGAAGGGGCACACAAAGATGCAGTGGCAGCTGCCGCGAGTCTTAAAGAGGCCGTGATAAGAGCGCTCAATGAAGTCACTTCAATATCGGTAGAAGAACTTGTAAATAAAAGATATTTAAAATTCAGGAATATGGGGATTTATAAAGATGCGCGTTTTGAAAATATGTAAAATAACTATTATATTAATATTTGCCGCGGCCTGTTCTTTTGCCGCACCTGCCGGGGCACCGCCTGTGGTGGATTTGGAAAATGCCGCTAAAAAAACAATTGTTATTGATGCGGCACATGGTGGAGCGGACTGGGGAGTGGCGGCTTCTGGCTTGTATGAAAAAGATATTACTTTAAAATTGGCTAAAAAAATTAAAGAAAAAATTTTAGAAACAAAAAATGAAGATATAAAAGTATTACTCACAAGGGAAGAAGATAAGACTATGCCGACCGCAGACAGAGTAGGACTGGCAAATGCGGCAAAGGCACAGGTATTTATTTCTATTCATTGCGATTATGACAGGCGGGAGACAGTGACGGGCTATAAGATTTATTATTATGGAGGGAAAAAACAATCCGTAGCTCCCGAGACCGAAACTATGCCAGAGTGGGGAAATGTACAAAAAAAATATCCAGAACAAAATTTAAAATTTGCGAAAATGATTGAAAAGTTTATGAAAGCCAAATTGTTGACAGAAAAAGGAATAGATAAAGGCGATGAAAAAATAGATGAAGTCAGGCTTAAAGATAGGGGCATGGCGGAAGCCAATCCCTTGTCGGTAAACGGAGTGGATATGCCAGCAGTAGTTTTTGAAACTGGAAATTTAAACACTAAAATAGATTCTGCCTTGCTAAGAGATGATGGCGTCCTAAACAGTGTGGCAACACATATTAAAGAAGCCCTGCTGAATTATGTACTAAGTAATTAAGCTTAATTACGGAGGCGAATACTTTGAATTTCTTTGAAAAACACAAACAAGCACTCATAAAAGTATTGATAATAACGGCAGGTGTCGCGGCACTTTATTTCATAGTGACAAAACTTTTCACGAGAGACCGAGTACTGAATAATGTCCTCAAGGCATATGAACTATATAGTCCGAAAGATGCCACTCGAGAAATAGAAGTCTATTATGGAGACCCGCTTTCAGAAGGGCGTAAAATATACAAAGCGCGAATCTTCGCCTCAAAAGAAATTGTAAATCAGATAAAACAGGCCGTTTTGTTTTTGCTCGCGCCAGCGCCGAGAAATTTTGTTTCTTATATGCCAGAAGGCACCAGCTTGCGGGAAGTCTTTTTGGATGCGAATAAAATTTGTTATCTGGATTTTTCAAAGGAACTGAGTTTAAATTCAAAAGGCGGCACTACCGGAGAATACCGGCTGGTCTTTTCTATAGTAAATACTGTGGTAAAAAACTTTCCAGAGATTGCCGGAGTCAAGATACTTATTGAAGGCAGGGAAGTGGAAAGTCTTTCAGGACATATTAAAATAAAAGGAATTTTAAAATCTTGATGGCGCGAATTTTATAAGCGAATGACATGAGACGCGCTTCGCGCGTCTTTTTTCTTAAATTGAAAGCAAATGGAAATACGGAGGTTTTTTATGCAGGATAAATACGAGCCCTTATTAATAGAGGATAAATGGTATTCTTTTTGGATGCAAAAGGGATATTTTACGGCTGACAACACTTCAAAAAAACCGCCTTTCTCTATTGTCATTCCCCCACCTAATGTCACTGGCTCTTTACATATGGGGCACGCTTTAAATAATACTTTACAGGATATCCTATGTCGTTATAAAAGAGCCACTGGGTTTAATGTGTTATGGGTTCCAGGCTGTGACCATGCTGGAATCGCTACTCAAAATGTGGTGGAACGCGAACTGAAAAAACAGGGAATAAAAAGAACTGATTTAGGGCGTGAAGAGTTTTTAAAGCGGGTCTGGGAGTGGAAAGAGCAATACGGGAAAACTATTATGATGCAGCTTCGAAAACTGGGGGCCTCGTGCGATTGGTCGCGTGAGCGGTTTACTATGGATGAGGGCTTATCAGATGCGGTCAGGGAAGTGTTCGTTCGGCTTTATAAAGAAGGGTTGATATATCGCGGGGACTATATAATAAACTGGTGTCCAAGATGCTTGACTGCTATTTCGGATATAGAAGTAAATCACAAAGAATCAGATGGGCATTTGTGGCATTTGCGCTATCCTTTTAAAGACGGGTCAGGATTTGTAGAAGTTGCAACTACGCGTCCCGAGACTATGCTCGGCGATACTGCGGTGGCTGTAAATCCTGAAGATGAAAGATATAAAAAAATAATAGGAAAAATAGTAGTCCTTCCAATAGTAAATCGTGAGATTCCGGTTATTGCGGATGCTTTCGTGGATAAAACTTTTGGCACAGGCGTAGTAAAAATAACCCCAGCACACGATCCAAATGATTTTGAAGCTGGCTTGCGGCATAAACTACCAGTAATAAAAGTAATGGCGGAAAACGGCACTATGAATGAAAATGCCGGAATTTACAAAGGGCTTGATCGCTTCAAATGCAGAGCAGCGCTTTTGGTGGAGTTTGAAGCTAGCGGAGTCCTTGTGAAAACAGAAACGCATAAGCATGCGGTAGGACATTGCTATCGCTGTGATACGGTCGTAGAACCATATGTGTCCACGCAGTGGTTTGTAAAAATAAAACCTCTGGCTGAACCAGCCATTAAAGCCGTGGAAAATGATGAGATAAAGTTTGTCCCTGATATGTGGAAAAAAGTTTATTTTGAGTGGATGCGAAATATCAAGGACTGGTGCATATCGCGCCAACTCTGGTGGGGGCATAGAATTCCAGCTTGGTATTGTGATTGCGGACATATGACTATTTCAAAAACTACTCCAAAAACCTGTGAAAAGTGCGGCAGCAGTGAGATTAGACAGGATAATGATGTTTTAGATACTTGGTTTTCTTCCGGTTTATGGCCCTTTTCTACTCTGGGTTGGCCAGGAAAAACAAAAGATTTAGAAGTGTATTATCCGACAGCGGTGCTTGTCACGAGTTGGGATATCTTATTTTTTTGGATAGCCAGAATGGCTATGCTGGGAATAAAGTTTATGGGGCGTGCGCCTTTTGCGGAAGTAGTAATAAACTCTTTGGTGACTGATTCTGAAGGTAAGAAAATGAGCAAGTCAAAAGGGAATGTAGTGGACCCACTTGAGATAATGAAAAATACTTCGGCTGATTCCTTGCGGTTTACAATGACTTCACTTGAAACGCAGTCCAGACATATCGCTTTTTCGGAAGACCGAGCTAAAGGGTATCACAACTTTATGAACAAGATATGGAATGCTTCGAAATATACTATGACCAACATTGAAGGTCGCATTTCTATGGATTTGACTAAGGCGGAACTTAAGTTGGCGGAAAAATGGATTCTTAATGAATTAAATATTCTTATAAAGCGTGTGACAGAAGATATGGACAAGTACAGGTTTGCGGATATGGCACTGGCTATGTATGAATTTTTCTGGCACACTTTTTGTGATTGGTATGTGGAAATTTCAAAAATAGAACTGACAAAGGAAAACAACCCATATAAAAATACCGTAAAAAATGTCCTACATTATGTGCTTTTAAAGACAACGATACTTATGCATCCAGTTATTCCTTTTATTACTGAAGAAGTGTATCAGAACTTGCAAGGGGACAAAGAAGAAAGCATTATGCTTGCACAGTGGCCGAAATTTGAAAAGGCTTTTGAAACTGAGACGGCGGCTATGCCACAACTGCAAGAAATAATTTATCATATAAGAAATATGCGTGGTGAATTGTCTGTAGGCCCTGGGGAAAAAATAGCGGTGTATATAAAAGCGCTTGAAGGAAAAACAGATACTATGATAAAAGAAAATGCTGAAATTATTATGACCCTAGCCAAAGCCAAAGAGATACACGGTGAAAAAAGCGAAAAGCCTACTGTGGTGGGCAGAGACATAGATAAGATAGGCTATATAGCAATAGACATTCAAGGCGTGGTGGATGTGGACAAAGAAGTGACAAGACTCAAAACTAAAATCACGACAATAGAAAATGGGATA
>CAILUR010000151.1 GCA_903837445.1 uncultured bacterium
AGTACACAACACACCTTAGTACACAACACACCTTAGTACACAACACACCTTAGTACACAACACACCTTAGAGCATTATATGTTGTCCCCTTTGTCCAAACTTAAAAAGTTTGGACTTGAGCAGGGACAAATAAAATCTAAGTTTTTCTTCGCTTTGCTCATCAAAACTAAGATTTTATTTGGTGCCGGGGGTCGGACTCGAACCGACATGCCGTTGCCGGCGGAGGATTTTGAGTCCTCTGTGTCTGCCATTTCACCACTCCGGCTCTTAAATTTTGAACTGGTATTTTAATTAGTATATAATGAAATAAATAAAAGTCAATGTTATTAAAAAAAGGAAAATATTTTATTATTTACATAAAAAAATAAAAGTGATATATTTAGGGGTATTAAATATAATTTGGAGGCAAAAATGAAAAAGAAAATGGGAAAGAAAGTAGTGAAAAAATCGGTAAAGAAAGCCGCGGTAAAAACTCTCAACATTAAAACTTCAAAAAACTCAGGGCAGGTAAAATTTTTATTGCAGGAAAAAGATATTCCTACTGCTTGGTATAACATACAAGCGGATTTGCCAACGCCTCTTGATCCGCCTTTACATCCGGGGACAGGAAAACCAATCACGGCGGAAGATTTGTCACCTATATTTCCTATGCCACTCATAGAACAGGAAATGTCAAAAAAACGCTGGATAGATATTCCAGGCGAAGTGATAGATAAGTTTAAACTATGGAGACCGGCGCCACTTTTCAGAGCGCTCAGTTTGGAAAAAGCGCTCGGGACTACAGCGAAGATTTATTACAAGTATGAGGGGGGGTCTCCTGCTGGAAGTCATAAAGTAAATACTGCTATCCCACAGGCCTACTATAATAAAATATCCGGAGTGAAAAAACTCGCGACGGAAACAGGCGCTGGACAATGGGGTTCTTCACTGGCACTCGCGGGTGGAATGTTTGGACTTGAGGTAGAGGTCTTTATGGTAAAAGTAAGTTACGAACAAAAACCATATAGAAAAATGATGATGCAGACCTGGGGCGCGACAGTACATCCGTCACCGACAAATTATACTGAAGTCGGCAAACGAATTCTTGCTGAAGACCCAAACTCGCCTGGTTCACTGGGCATAGCTATTTCCGAAGCTGTGGAAGTGGCGGTGAAAGATCCAAATACAAAATATGCTTTGGGCAGTGTGCTCAACCATGTGCTTTTGCATCAGTCCATAATAGGGTTGGAAGCGAAAAAACAAATGGAAATGGCTGGAGATTATCCAGATGTAATAATCGCTTGTAATGGAGGCGGGAGTAACTTTGGAGGAATCACAGCGGCTTTCCTTGCGGATAAAATATCTGGCAAAAAGAAAAACCTGCGTTGTGTGGCAGTGGAACCGACAGCGTGTCCTTCTTTGACAAAAGGAAAGTATGCTTATGATTTTGGGGATACTGGGCAAATGACGCCGCTTGTAAAAATGTACACTCTGGGACATAAGTTTGTACCTGCGGGCATTCATTCAGGTGGACTGAGATATCACGGCGATAGCGCCATAGTAAGCAATCTATATGAAGGAAAACTTATTGAAGCCAAGGCATATGACCAATTGCCAGTGTTTGAAGCGGGAGTGCTTTTTGCAAAGACGGAAGGAATAATTCCTGCACCTGAAAGCGCCCACGCTATTCGTGCAGCCATAGATGAAGCTCTGGATGCCAAGAAAAAAGGAGAAAAAAGAGTAATCCTTTTTAATCTCAGCGGACACGGGCATTTTGATATGGCCTCTTACGAATCATATCTTACAGGAAAAATGAAAGATGTGGCGCTGGATAATCAGTGCATAGTGGACGGCTTAAAAAGTCTGCCTGTGATAAAATAAAAATATAATTTTATTTTTTTCTTTTGTCCGTAGCGACAGTTGTTTTTTCTTTTCTGCGGTCACGGGAATATAGCACGAAGTTTCCAGTAGAGGTCTTTTTATATATGGCTTTTTTCAAGGAATCAAAAAATAAATTCTTTGGAAGGGCAACAAAATCTTTTGTGGTAATGTCATTTTTACGCCTATTGGCGGGTACTTTGTCAAGTTCGACTTTCCCTTTTTCACGCCTGTCGTGACGCAAAAACACATACCGGTTCCCCATACTTTTTACTATGACTCTTTCTACGGTGTCAAAATAAAGATTTCCTGAAATACAAATATAACGCTCTGACATTTGAAACCTCCTAATAATTTGAAGTACAAAAAACTTAAAAAAGCTAAAAAGTTTTTATTGTTTTTTGCCCCGAACTTTTCGTGCGGGGGAATTTGGTATTTTTGTTTGGGTATAGGTCTTGGGATGAAGGACTCCGAGCGAAATGACCGCCTTTAAACCTTCCTCCACAGTCATATCCACAGGTATGACATTATTTTTTTTCACGAGGACTATGAACCCTGAGGTCGGGTTTGGAGTGGTGGGAATTAAGACATGCAGGATATCTGTGGTTTTGCCACGGGCTTTAAGCTTTACGACTTCACCAGTAGTTAAAAAGCCAATGGAGTAAATATCCATACCTGGTAGAAGCACCAGCACCACTTGTTTAAAAGATTTTTTTTCACCTGATAAAAGGGTATCGCTGATTTTTTTAAAAGTGCCAAAAATATTTCCGAGAATAGGAACCCTGTGTAAAAAAGATTCGTATAGCTGGACAAAGCGTTTTCCGATAAGATTTCTGGTCAAGAGCCCAGTAAACCAGATAAAAAGCACAAGCATTAAAAGGCCCAAACCTTTTATATAATGTTCTTCCAAATATTTATTTAGCAAGGTGCCAAGGATAGAATCCAGCCACATAAAAATAATATAAGACAGGTAAAGC
Source organism: uncultured bacterium (assembly GCA_903837445.1). Taxonomy (GTDB): domain Bacteria; phylum Oederibacteriota; class PGYV01; order PGYV01; family CAILUR01; genus CAILUR01. The sequence goes on from CAILUR010000151.1 coordinate 2,835, forward strand.
GTAAGGGAGAGCGGTAAAAGGACTATGAGCCCAGTGATGATTCTCCCCCAAAAAGTAGAAAAAGTATTTTTAAAAA
>CAILUR010000152.1 GCA_903837445.1 uncultured bacterium
CTGGCTATGAGATAGCCAGCCTATAAATCAAACTTCTTCCTATCGGATCAAAAAGTGGAATAAATCGATTACTTATCCTTCCCGTGACACTTTTTAATCCGTTTGCTGGCTATGAGATAGCCAGCCTATAAATCAAACTTCTTCCTATCGGATCAAAAAGTGGAATAAATCGATTACTTATCCTTCCCGTGACACTTTTTATACTTTTTCCCACTTCCGCATGGGCAAGCATCATTTCTTCCGACTTTTGGTTCTTCCCTGCGTATAGTTTCTATTTTGGGCGGACCATCAGGCGAGTTTGCATACATTTCTTTTTCTGCCATCGGTGCTCGTGGGGCGATTGCCGCAGACATAGAAACCGTCGGCTTAAGTTCTGTAGTTTCAGCTGAAAAATGTTTGCGCGAGAGCTTGGAATTATCCACTATCTGTATTTTAAATAAAAACTCTGCAACTTCATCATGAGTTCTTCCTATCATACTTTCAAAAAGATGAAAACCTTCCTTCTTATATTCTATAAGCGGATCTTTGCCGGCATAGGCCCTCAGCCCAATACCTTCTTTTAAATGGTCCATTTCGTATAAATGTTCTCTCCATTTTGTATCTACTACCTGTAAGAGCACATTTCTTTCCACTTCGCGCATAGTTTCTGAGCCCACTTCTTTTTCTTTTTCTTCATATTTTAAAAGGACTTTTTCGAAAATATCATCAAATAAAATTTCTTTTGTCATTTTTGTAGTATCTACTTTTTCTTTATTCATTACATATTTAAAGTCAAAGCTTTGGCTGACCAGTTTAGTCAATTCCTCGTAGTCCCATTCCTCAGGATATGTTTTTTCCGGACATACAAAATCAAGAATGTTTTTTAAAACTTCATCGAACATTTCCCTTATCTTTGTTTTTAAATCCTGTCCTTCGAGGACTTTTTTGCGTTCACTGTAAATTATTTCTCTTTGTTTATTCATAACATCGTCATATTCTAAAAGCTGTTTTCTTATTGAAAAATTGTGCCCTTCCACTGTCTTTTGAGCGCGCTCTATGGAGGAAGATATCCACGGATGTTCTATGCGTTCATCTTCTTCTAAACCTATTTTATCCATAAGTCCTTTTATTTTTTCTGAACCAAAAATACGCATAAGATCATCTTCCAAAGAAACAAAAAACCGCGACATGCCGGGATCGCCCTGTCTTCCAGAACGCCCGCGCAACTGATTATCTATACGCCTACTCTCGTGCCTTTCCGTGCCTATCACATAAAGTCCGCCAAGGGCTTTAACACCCTCGCCCAAAACTATATCGGTACCACGGCCGGCCATATTAGTAGCCACAGTCACTGACCCTTGTTGTCCAGCTAAAGCTACTATTTCCGCTTCTCTTTCGTGGTTTTTAGCATTAAGCAGTTCGTGTTTTATGCCTTTGCGTTTAAGTAAGTCGCTGAGTTTCTCATTTTTTTCTATAGAGCCAGTACCGACCAGTACTGGTTGCCCATTTTTATTTGCTTCTGCTATTTCAACGGCGATAGCCATAAACTTTCCTTTTTCGGTTTTGTATATGGCATCAGCGTTATCTATTCTGACCATAGGGTTATGCGTGGGGACTGAAATAATATCCAGTTTATATATATGCCAAAACTCATCTGCTTCGGTAAGCGCTGTGCCTGTCATACCTGACAACTTTTTATACATTCTAAAATAATTTTGCAGGGTAATGGTTGCCAGCGTCTGATTTTCGCGTTCTATTTTTACATGTTCTTTTGCTTCTACTGCCTGATGTAGTCCGTCCGACCACCTTCTGCCAGGCATTAAACGCCCGGTAAACTCATCCACGATTATGACTTTATTTTCTTTTACAATATAATCCTTATCGCGTTTAAAAAGTGTATGTGCTTTTAGCGCTTGATTTACATGGTGTATGACTTCAATATTTTCAGGGTCATAAAGATTTTCTTTATTTAAAAGTTTTTCAGCTTTGGCAATTCCCGCTTCCGTAAGAATGGCGGTATGTGCTTTTTCATCTATCAAATAGTCCACTGTCGGGAAAAATTTTGGAATTATACGATCTATTTCAAAATATTTATCTGTAGATTCTTCAGAGGGTCCGGAAATAATAAGCGGGGTTCTGGCCTCGTCGATAAGAATGGAGTCGACTTCGTCTACTATAGCAAAATTTAACTGTCTTTGAACTCTTTCTTGTGGGTACACAGCCATATTATCGCGCAAATAGTCAAAGCCAAATTCATTGTTAGTGCCATAAGTAATATCACACGCATAAGCTTTTTGTCTCTCTTCTGTGGAAGTGCCATTTTTTACACACCCGACTGTCAACCCGAGAAAACTATAAATAGTTCCCATACCTTTAAAATTTCCTTTGCCGAGTGAGTCTCTTTCTGCAAGATAATCATTTACAGTAATGACATGCACGCCATTACCACTGAGAGCGTTAAGATATACTGGCAAAGTGGCCACCAGGGTTTTACCTTCACCAGTACGCATTTCAGATATACGACCCTGATGTAGGACCATTCCACCAATCATTTGGACATCAAAATGTCTCATTCCCATAACACGGACTGAAACTTCTCTAACAACGGCAAAGGCCTCAGGCAATAGCTCATCCAGAGTGGTCCCGTTTGCTAAGCGTGTCTTAAATTCCTGCGTTTTAGCACGGAGTGCCTCATCTGACAGTTTTTGCATTTCTGGTTCAAAAGCATTCATTATATCTACAAAAGGAAGATATTTTTTTATTTCCCTATCGTTTCGCGATCCAAAAAGTTTTTGTAAAAAGTCCAGCATACCTATCTCCTTGCGATTGTTTTAAAAAGAGTCCCAAAGGGTGTTAACAATCTATTTTAATCTATAATACCATAAAACAAAGGTATTTCAACTTTGAATTTTGAGTCGAGGAAATACATTTAAAGCGTTTTTATAAAAGACCTTGTGCTTATGCTTTTCTGGAATTAGTTTTTCAATAAAAGCAATATAAGCTTTCATCGGGGCGAGCGGCCAATCAGACCCATAAAGTAGTTTTTCGTAAGCCCCACAAGTAATGACTGCTGAACGGTAGCGCTCTGTAAAAACTTTTTCACTGGCGGTCTCCTTCACGCCTTTACTGTCTGCCACTATGAGCCCAGATAAATCTGCGAAGATATTTGGTTTCATATACACAAGCTCAGCGGTCTCGTAAATCCAAGGATTTCCGAGATGCGCTATTATAAAGTTAATTTTTGGAAATTGATAAGCGGCCTCTTCTACATCCAAAGGATGACTATATCTGTATAACCCTAAATGGCTGTAGGTACCACCACCGTGCGATACTATCGGCATTTTGTATTTTGCTGCGAGTTCATACACAGGCCCATACACTTTGTCAAAAAGGTGAAAGTGATAGTACCCAGAGTAAAGTTTTATTCCTACAGTTTTTGGATTTTTAAGGAGTAGTTCAAGACTACTCAGGGATTTTTTGTTAAGCTTGTACGGATTGATTCCGGGACAGGCATAAAGAGATTTTGGATTTTCATCCAGATCCAGTAACATAGGCGTAGGAATTGTCTTGTCAGGAAATAAAGCAGCTTTTGTTTCCTGCAACCCCATACCGACAGCCGCCACTACTCTATTCTGTTTCATTTCTGCTGCAAGTCCTGCTAAAGAATATGACACTTTAGAGACTGTTTTAGCAGTATGTGTAAACTTTTTTATTTTTGAAAAATGTAAATGCGCATCTATTATCATTTAGAGGTAAGGCTCCCGTATTATTTATTTTTGTTTTTAATCTCTTCTAGTAAATTATTAGCTTCAGCATCGGAGGGCGCTAACCGCAAGGCCTCGTAGCATTCGTTTTCTGCCCTCAAAAAATGTTTTTCTTCAAGATACAACTTGGCAAGCGCTAGGTGAAAACTTGGATTTGAAGGCAGCAATTGTACTGCTGCTGTAATTTCAATTTCGGCTTGCTGTGGGTTCTTATTTTTTGTGTAACACTCCCCCAAGGTAAAGCGAATAGTCGCATTGTCAGGATTGACTTCTGCGGCTTTCTTATAACACAAAAAAGCTTGTTGGGTTTTATCTGCCATTTCAAAAAGCATTCCGGCTTGATATGCATAAAGTCCTATCACCTTTAAACTTCCAAGGTTGTCACCATATATTTTTTTGTTAGTTTCGTCAACAGCTCCAAAAAAGGTCTCGTCTGGTTGGGAATATTCCGCACCAGTTGCTGTCGGTTCAATAGTAATTCCAGCATTTCCAGTAGTAATGTAGCGAGCATACACGCGTTCTGGCGAAACTGCTCCATAAATAGGCAGGCTAAGTTTCTCGCCCATTATAAGATACATAATCGAGAAACTGAGAGTTGTACCTGTCCCATTGGTCAAAAGCCTGTTTATAGAATAAAAGTCTTTCATATCATCTATGCTTAAACTCGTGCTAGTTCCTGAAAAATATTGTTTGGCGGTTTCGGTATATACAAAGTTTTTTTCTGTGAAAAAGTAATTCGTTATACTATTCACTATAGTATCGGGGTCGGTAGTACCAGCAATTTTTATTTTTAAATCTTCCGACATAGTTTGAATTATATCAACGCATTTTTTGTAATCTGTCGTGGGGTCTATAAGCATAGAAAGAATAATGGCAGAGTGAGTCACATTAAATTTAGAAGGGATATTTGGAAAGGCACGGGAAAGTGCTTTTTCCACTTCTGCTGGCGTGGCAAATTTTGAGGAAGACTTGCTCGCTGCCGAGTTGTTGTAATTTTTTGTGGGTAGCAATAAAAGAAATACAAGTATTCCCACTACTGTAAACAAGAAGAAAAAGTTTTTCATTGTGGCGCCTCGAAATGTTATTGTGTAAAAATCATTTTTTGTATAGCTACTCCACTATAATAATGCTTTAAAATAGATAAAAAAGATAAACCGCGCTGTGCATATCCCTGGGCACCCTCTTGTGAAAGTCCCACTCCGTGTCCCCAGCCAAG
>CAILUR010000153.1 GCA_903837445.1 uncultured bacterium
CAATTCTTTATAGATAATAAAATAGACATTGTGCATACACATTCTTCAAAAGCCGGAATCCTCGGCAGGCTGGCAGCTAAACTCGCTGGAGTTAAGAAGATAATTCATACTGTGCACGGCTTCTCCTTTCACGAATACCAAAATCCGTTTATTCACGCTATGTATGTCTTTCTTGAAAAAATGGCTGCACCATGGACAAATACTCTTGTGGCTGTGGGAAAGAATGTGCAGGAATATGGGCTAAAAAAAGGGATTGGAAAAAAATCCCAGTATAAAATAATCCGCGCTGGAATAGATATTGGTTTATTTAGAAAAAATAAAGCAGGCAACAAAAATAAAGTGTTTACCGTGGGTATGCTCGGAAATTTAAAAGCACAAAAAAATCCTATGGCATTTGTGGAAATTGCCAAAAAAACCCTTGCCCTTGATACACACCTTCAGTTTATATTTGCAGGAGATGGGCCTATGCGTAAACAAGTGAAAGAAAAACTTAAGGCATATAATATGGAAAACAAGGTAAAACTTATCGGTTGGACAGACAAACCCGAGAAGTTCTTGCAGTCCTTAGATTTATTTCTATTGACTTCACTTTGGGAAGGACTGCCTTGCACGATAGCGCAGGCGATAGCCGCTGGAAAACCCTGCGTGGTAAGTAATATTGCCGGAAACTCGGAACTTATACTTGATAAAAAAACAGGGCTGACTTATCCGTGTTTTGATTACCGCACTGCAGCAGAGGATATAATTTTTCTTAAAAACAATAAAAAAACAGCGGCTAAATATACCAAAGCTGCTTATGAAATGATAAAAAAGGATTTTGATTTAAAATATATGCTTAAACAATATTTGAAAATATATAATTCTATTTGAGGCATAAAGGTAGTTGGGTACTGGGAGTATTGCAGGACTAAAATAAACACTGGCTTGAAAATAAAGTGGTAAGTGATATAATTTTTTTAGGAAAAAATAAAAAAATATGTAAACTAAAAACCAGCCATTTTCGTCAAATTGAAAAGAACAAAACGCGGTGGCTATGGTAGGATTTGCCGCAAAGACAAAAAAGGGAGGAAATAAAATGAAAAAAGCAATAGTTTTGGCTTTAGTAATGCTGGCAATGGCTTTTGGAACGGTTTACGCAAGTGTGACAGAAAGGGTAGAGAAAATGATGGCGACCAATCCTAATGCGAACAAGGAACAGACTTACCTCACAAGGGATATTGCCCCTAATGACTTTGCTCTTGAGTTTGGACTTCCTCTGGGTTCTGGCTTTCGTTACTTCCGCAATGTAAATCCGTTTGTGGCTATTGGTGGTGGTTGTGGCTATACATATCCGGGCTTTGGTGCGGATGTAGATGTAAAGGGATACATTCTTACTGGGGAATTTTCACCGTATCTTAGTTTTGGACTTGGTTATCAGTATGCGGACTCCGTAAAGAATGCGCTTACAATAAATGGCGGACTCGGAGTGGAATATATTTTCGCAGATGCGGGCTGGGGACTTTCAGTAGGAGTGGCGGCTATAAAGGGAATTACCAACACTACTGTTAAGATACCTGCTTTACTTGGGGGAGATATCTCACAGGGTGCTTTCAATGCAGAAATTGGAATTCATTTCAGATACTAATTTTAAAAAAAATATTTTAAGGAGGGAAAAATGAAAAAGTTTTTGACGGTAGTTTTAGTTTTAGCAGTGGCTTTTCTGGCGGCATCTTGCGCGGAACAGCAGGTCAAGAGGGTGGATTCTGACACTGTCACGGATTACTCTGGCAGATGGAATGACACTGATATGCAGCTTACAGCGGAAAAAATGGTGGAGGAAATGCTTGGAAGACCTTTCATTGGAAGATTTATGAAAGCCGAAGGCAGAAATCCGAGGATTATGGTAGGAGAAATTCTTAATAAGACAGATGAGCATATCGATATCGACTCTATGAAAAAGAACATTGAAAGAGACCTGACCAATTCTGATGCTGTGGAATTTTTAGCCTCTAAAGAAGAGAGAGCTGAAGTAAGAACAGAAAGGGAAGATATGCAGGAGTATTCGTCAGAGAAAACCAAAAAGGCATTTAAAGCAGAAATTGCAGCTGACTTTATGCTCAAAGGCGTCATCACTTCAATCACAGATGCTAAAGAAGGCGCAAGGGCAGTGTATTATCAGATAGATATGGAAATAGTAAACATGGAGACAAATCAGAAGCCATGGTATGGACAGAAGAAGATTAAAAAAGACATAAAAAATCCGAAATACGGTTTTTAATAAATAATGTGGAAGAAATTAATTTCAGTGGTGGCGCTTCTATTGCTCTTGGGTGGATGCGCCACCCTGAACTTCTACAGCAGTGTTGATAACTATGTGGCGACTGGGCAGTATGCAGACGCTGACAAAGTAATCGAGACAAATAAGCTGAATTACAAGGGCGAGAGCGAGCTCGTGTACTATATGGACAAAGGAGCGCTTTTGCAAATGGCAGGGAATTACAAAGAAAGTACTGCCTTGCTTGAAAAGGGCGATGTTTTACTGGATGCCCTTTACACGAAAAGTATTTCCAAAGAGGCGGTTTCTTTTCTTACCAATGACCTGACACTGCCTTATTCAGGTGAAGATTTTGAACAGGTTATGATAAATGTTTTAAAAGCACTTAATTTTATGTATGAGGGAAATTATCAAGATGCGCAGATAGAGGCCAGAAAAGTCAATAATAAATTAAACCTGCTCTCAGATATGTATGAAGGAAAAAATATATACAAAGCAGATGCCTTCGCCAGATATATATCCGCCTTTTGTTTTGAAGCCACAGGGGATAACAACAACGCATTTATAGATTATAAAAAAAGTATTGAGGCCTATACCCAGTATCAAACCCTTTATGGGACAGCACTTCCTGAACAGGTGATTAAAGATGCTATGAGGACGGCTGAAGCCTTGCAGTTTAATGATAAGTTAAAAGAACTAAAAGATACTTGGGGACAAAAGAAGTATATTTCGCAAAGTGAAATGAATAAATATGGTGAACTCTTGCTTGTGGTATATGATGGTATGGCGCCATTTAAAACTTCTAAATATCTTAGTGCGACTGTGTATGATGATAAAAAGAATCCGTATGTGATAAGAGTGGCTTTTCCACAATTTAATAAAAGACCTGCTGCAGTACAGTATATAACAGTGGATAATGGAACTGGAGTTTATACAAGCGCAGTGGCTGAAGATATAACAGAAATAGCTGTTAAAAATCTTGAAAGCAAAAATTTGCTCATAAGTATAAAAGCGATAGCGAGGGCAGCAGCAAAGTTTTTTGCCGAGCAGGCAATCACTCAAAAAACCAATGGCAACGCGGTTGTAAATGTTCTGGCCAGTATTTACAATATCGCGAGCGAGCAGGCTGATACCAGATCGTGGCGCACGCTTCCTGCCAGGTTTCATTTTGTGAGAGTGCCAGTTAAAGCTGGAAAAAGCACTGTAAAGGTGACTTTTTATGAGGCAAATGGGAGTACTAATGAACAGGTTTTAGATATAAAAGTAAAAGCTGGAAAAAAAAATGACTATGCCGGTGTACCGGTTCAATTAAAAAAGGAGGACACTTATGAAAAATGTAAGAATCAAAGTAACGATTTTGGCGGCAATGTTTTCTTTGCTG
>CAILUR010000154.1 GCA_903837445.1 uncultured bacterium
AAAAATGAAAAATCTACTCCCGCTTTTTAAAGGCCTTAAAAACTATCTTTCTTTCTCAAAATCTGGTTCGGACGATAAAACATATTTTAGGAATTTGAATAAAGTGCGTTTAACCAAAAAAGGGCATTGGGTATATCTTGATTTTGAAAGCCGAGGCTTTCTTTATCAAATGGTTCGAAAACTGACTATGGTGTTTATCTATTATGGTTTGGGAAAAATAACTATGGAAGATGTGCAAAAAATGTTTGAGGTCCAAGACAGGCAGTTTTTTTCAAACATAGCGCCCCCGGATGGACTATATCTGGTAAAAATTATATATGATAAAAATATGCAAAAAAACGAAGAAGCAGAAGATGATGAGTAAACCGAAAGCAGGCGCAAAGGGAACGCTTCGCAAAAAAGATTGAAAAAATATTTTGTTTGGTGTAGTTTGTGAAGAAGAGAAAGTTTTAAAATATTATACGAGGGAGAAAATATATGACAGCGGGGAAATTGGGGTTGACGGAACTTGCTTCGTGGAAGGCATTAAAAACAAATTTTGAAAAAGTAAAAAACGACCATCTTCGCGAATTGTTTAGTATGGAAGCGGACAGAGGTGGGCGTCTGGCAGTAGAAGCAGAAGGCATATACTTTGATTATTCAAAGCAGAGAATTACGGATGAGACTATGCAGCTGTTGCTGGCGCTTGCACAGGAAAGCGGACTTAAGGCAAAGATAGAGGCTATGTTTAGGGGCGATAAAATTAATTTAACTGAAAACAGAAGTGTGTTACATACCGCCCTCCGTGTGCCCAAAGGAAAAGCAGTAATGCTTGAAGGTAAGGATATTATGCCTGAAGTCCACGCTGTCCTGGATAAAATGGCTGGCTTCGCGGAAAAAATAAGAAAGGGTGAATGGCAAGGGTATACAGGAAAGGTCATAAAAAATGTAGTGAACATTGGGATAGGCGGTTCTGATTTAGGACCGGTAATGGCATATGAAGCTTTGAAAAATTATACTAAACGGGGCCTTCTTTTTAGATTTGTGTCAAATGTGGATGATACGGATTTCGCGGAAGCGACACAGGACTTAAACGCAGAAGAAACCCTTTTTATAATTTCTTCAAAGACCTTTACCACTCTTGAAACTATGACTAATGCGCATACTGCTCGCGCGTGGGTATTGAAGACCTTAAAAGATACTCAGGCAGTGGCAAAACATTTTGTAGCAGTTTCCACTAATGCCGTTGAGGTATCTAAGTTTGGAATAGATACTGCAAATATGTTTGGTTTTTGGGACTGGGTTGGGGGCAGGTATTCTATGACTTCGGCAATAGGTCTTTCCAATATGATAGCTTTTGGACCGGAAAATTTCCGTGCTATGCTGGATGGGTTTCACCAAATGGATGAACATTTTAGAAATGTGGCTTTTGAAAAAAATATCCCTGTCTTAATGGGACTGTTGGGAATATGGAATACGAGTTTTTTTGGCGCGGAAACATTGGCAGTGTTGCCATATGAACAATATTTAAAACGCTTTCCAGCATATCTGCAACAGCTGACTATGGAAAGCAACGGAAAACAAGTCACCATAACAGGCGATAGAGTGGATTATCAGACAGGGGCGATATATTGGGGAGAGCCAGGGACAAATGGGCAACATTCTTTTTATCAAATGGTACATCAGGGCACAAAACTGATTCCGTGTGATTTCATCGCCTTTACAAAAGCCTTAAATCCCATAGGCAGACACCACGATATTTTAGCGGCAAATGTTTTCGCGCAGGCAGAAGCTTTGGCCTTTGGAAAGACTGCACAGGAAGTAAAAATGGATGGGGCTCCGGACACTCTCGTGGCACACAAAACATTTGAAGGAAATAAACCCTCCTCGATGATTTTAATGGATAAATTGACTCCAAACGCGCTGGGAAAACTTATTGCGCTCTATGAGCATTGTGTGTTTACTCAGGCGGCTGTCTGGCAGATAAATGCTTTTGACCAATGGGGAGTGCAATTGGGAAAAGTACTTGCGGATAAAATAATACCAGAACTTGAAAGCCAAGAAGCACCAGTTTTAAAGCACGATAGTTCGACCAATACGCTTATAAAAAGATATAGAAAATTAAAATAAGTTAAGATAAAAGCAAAGTTGAGACAGACACGCTGGGCTCTATAAAAAATTAAGTTGACAGGTGAACTATGGCAGAGACCTTTTACATAGTGGACGGGAACTCTTTTGCATATCGCGCTTTTTATGGTATGCCACCTTTGACTGACCATAAGGGTAATGAAGTGCATGCGGTGTTTGGATTTTATAATATGATTTTGCGCATTCTAAAAGGAAAAAATCCTGAATATTTTGCTATCGCTTTTGACCATCACAAACCCACTTTTCGCCACAAAATGTTTGAAGCCTATAAGGCCCACAGAGAAAAAATGCCTGAGTCCTTGCAAGCCCAAATGAAAATGATAAAGGCAATTGCCACTTCTGGGGGAATTAAAAATTTTGAATTTGAAGGGTATGAGGCGGATGATATTATCGGCTCTATTGCCGCTTTGAATGCTTCTGAAAACCTTAACTTTGTAATTATGACAGGCGATAAAGATATGATACAGGTCCTCAATGAGAATGTCAGTATGATGAAAATATCAAAAGGTGTGGAAGTGATTACCACTCCTGAGACCTTAAAAGCTTCCGCAGGCATTGTGCCAGAGCAGATTCTGGATATCCTCGCCCTTATGGGAGATGCGGCTGATAATATCCCAGGAGTGAAAGGCATAGGAGAAAAAACAGCCTACAAACTCATTCACGAATATGGGACAGCGGAAAATGTCATAAAAAATGTGGACAAGATAAAACAAGAAAAACTAAAACAAATTATAAAGGCCGGAATAAAAGATATAGAAATAAGCAAGCTCCTCGCGAAATTGAAAATTGACATAGAAGTAATTGCGGATACCAAATTTTTGTTAGAAGAATGCCAGTCCTCTCTGATAAATTATGCTGGGTTAAATGCTGAGTTTTTAGAATATGATTTTAAAAGTCTCGTGACCGATAAAAAAAATATAACCATAGCCGCTGAAAAAGAAGAAAACATAAAAGAAGCGCAGTGGGTAGATAGTTTTGAGGAGATAGAGGGCTTTGCCAAAGCTGAAAAAGTGACCCTTATTTTTTGCGGGTCGGAAAATGATAATGAACTTATACTGATAAAGGTCTCAGGCCGAGAAAAATATTACTGTTTGTCAGGAATGAACTTTGTGTCTGTGCCTACCACCAAGGCTGATATTATAACCAACTCGGTAAAGGATGTTTTCAGGTTTAGTCCAGAAAAACCTTCGGGAAAAATATTTGACCTGTCCCTTATGTCATACCTTTTGAATCCAGAAAAAAACTACAAAGATATTTCTTTCGTCTATGCGGAATATTTAAACAAATTATTTTTATCTTTTGATGATGTGGCAGGGAAAGGTGCTAAAAAAATAGACCCAAGTATGGTGCCCGCTGAGGAGTTAAATAAATATGTGTACAGTCACTTGGCACACGCTGAAGCCCTGGCTAAAAAATTATTTGAAAAGATTGAAGAAAACAAACTTGAAGAAATCTATACCGATATGGAATTACCTTTAGCGGTTATTCTGGCGGATATGGAAAAAACAGGGATTCGCATAGATACAGTTTTGCTTGAGGAACTTATAAAAAAGACCGAAAAAAACATTGCGGCAGAAGAAAAGAAAATTTTTAAAGAAGCGGGCGTGGAGTTCAATATAAACTCTCCAAAACAACTCGGAGAAGTACTGTTTGAAAAACTCAAACTACCTACACAGAAAAAAAATAAGACAGGATATTCCACGGATGCGGAAGTGCTGGACAATCTTGCAGACCTGCATCCAGCAGTGGCATCTATTTTGACTTATAGGACGCTGGTGAAGCTCAAAACTGGTTTCCTTGATGCGATAAAAGAGTATTCTAAAAAAGACGGAATGCTCTATCCTTTATACAATCAAACCGTTGCCGCGACTGGCAGGCTGTCTTCTTCAAAACCTAACATTCAAAATATCCCAGTGAGAGGGGAAGAAGGACGAGAAATCCGCAAGATTTTTATTCCGCTTCGCAATGGGGATGTCATAGTAAAGGCCGACTACTCTCAGATAGAGTTGCGTGTCTTGGCGCATTGTGCAAAAGAGAAAAAAATGATACAGGCCTTTGATGAAGCCGTAGATATTCACGAAATGACTGCAAGGGAAGTCTTTGATGTAATGCCTGGTATGGTGGACAAAGATATGCGGCGTGTGGCTAAAACAATAAATTTTGGAATTGTCTATGGGATAAGTCCTTATGGGCTGGCAAAACAGCTAAAAGTGTCAAATCCTGAGGCGAAGCGTTATATTGACAAATTTTTTGCTATGTTTCCTGGAGTGCGCTTATTTCACGCTGAGACCATTGCTTTCGCTAGAAAAAATGGATATGTGGAGACCATATTTGGAAGAAAAAGGTTTATGGCAAATATAAACAGTTCCAATCGTACCATAAGGGAGTTTGCCGAACGCGCCTCAATAAACGCACCCATACAGGGGACAGCAGCGGATATTATTAAAAAAGCAATGATTGCTGTTTTTGATTACTTTGAAGTGCACAAAATGAAAGCGAAAATGGTATTACAAGTACACGATGAGCTTGTGATAAGCGCACCAGAAAAAGAAGCAGCAATAGTTGAAAAAATATTAAAAGAAAAAATGGAAGCCGC
>CAILUR010000155.1 GCA_903837445.1 uncultured bacterium
AAGGTGGTTGAAAAAATCCTTGCACAAATAGAAAAAATTATGCCTCAACTCGATGCGATTATCTTTTCTGATTATGATAAAGGGGTGCTTACGCCAGCTCTCGTGGAAGGCATAATAAAAGTAGCTAAAGGAAAAATAATTACCGTAGATCCAAAACCTGCCAATATAAAAATATTTCAAAATGTGACGCTTATAGCTCCAAATAAAAAAGAAGCGGCGGAAGGCGCGGGAATAAGTATAAAGACAGAAGCAGATGTATTAAAAGCGGCACACACGCTTACAAAAATGACACACGCAGAGACCATTTTAATAACGCGCGGCGAGGAAGGGATGTCACTTTTTGAAAAGGGAAAGCTTTTTCATGTGCCGACAGTGGCGCGTGAGGTATATGATGTGACAGGCGCGGGAGACACGGTGATTTCCGTAGTGACTCTGGCCCTTACTGCAGGCGCGGCTTTTAAAGAGGCTTCAAAACTTTCAAACATAGCGGCGGGAAAAGTAGTGGCGGAAGTCGGCGTGGTCACTCTCACTCCAAACGCATTGGCGGCTGCTGTAAATGAAACAGAGTAAGCTTCTTTTTAACAGAGCCAAGATAATAGCAAGGGTAAAAAAATTACAAAAACAAGGCAAACGAGTGGTTTTTACAAATGGCTGTTATGACATACTTCACGCAGGGCATATAAGATTTTTGACAGCCGCACGAAAACTTGGAGAAGTACTGGTAGTGGCGTTAAACTCTGATAAATCAGTTCATGAGATAAAGGGTCCCTTGAGACCATTAGTACCACAGGCGGAACGCGCGGAAATGCTTGCGGCACTGGAATGTGTGGATTTCGTCACTATATTTAACGAATCTGAACCATATAAAATCATAAAAGCGCTGCTTCCAAATGTATTGGTAAAAGGCGGAGACTGGGCACCAGATAAGATAATAGGTGCGGATGTGGTAAAGGCAAGCGGAGGAAAAGTCAAAACTATAAGATATGTTAAGGGCAAGTCCACGACAAATGTGATAAAAAAAGTTTTGGAAAACTATGGCGGGAAAAAAAATAAAGCAGATTTGTAAAATAGAAAAACTTTGTGAGGGTTATGAAAATAATAGGTTTTATACCGGCAAGATTAAAGTCCACGCGATTGCCTGAAAAATTATTAAGACCGATTATGGGCAAACCGCTTATACAATATGTGTATGAAAATGCCAAACGGATAAAAATATTGGATGCTCTTTATGTAGCCACTGATAGCAAAAAAATTAAAGCGATTGTGGAAAAGGCGGGATGTAGTGTCATTATGACTTCTCCTGACTGTGCTTCTGGAACAGAACGCGTGGTGGAGGCCTTGAAAAAAATAAAGACAGGGAAGAACGATATCATAGTAAATATTCAAGGCGATGAACCCGCACTTGAACCTGGGAATGTGGCACTTGCTATAAAAGCTTTTGTGCAAAATTTAAATTGCGATGTAGCCACACTTGCGGTAAAAATAAAAAATATGAAGGACTTAGCGGACAAAGCCGCAGTAAAAGTGGTTCTGGACAACGACAATGTAGCGTTGTATTTCTCAAGGGCGCAGGTGCCCTGTGACAGAGATGTCAGAAATG
>CAILUR010000156.1 GCA_903837445.1 uncultured bacterium
CCACGGCTATATAACCACCAGCCCACTATCCCTTGGAAAAACATAGTCACCGCTATTGAGACAAAAATCCCTTTTTCTGCCAGCGGGGTAAACTTTGTAAGCCCGTAAGCGAGCGGTATTTGGACCACAAAAAAACCGATTATATTCACCAGCATAGGGGTTTTTGTCGCCCCTGCGCCATTTAAGCCATAGATAGCTATTATCCCCACTCCCATAAGCGCATAAAACGGAGAGACAATTTTAAGGTAAAGGCTCGCGGTTTTAAGCACCACAGGGTCAGAAGTAAAAATCCCTGCGATTAAATTAGAAAAACTAAAATATATTATCGTGGAAGCCAATGTAAAAATAGTATAAAATTTCAAAGAAGCCATTACACTTTGCTCTGCTCTTTTCACATTTCCCGCTCCCATATTATGCCCCACCATTATGGCAGTCGCCGACCCTATGGCCCAACCAAACATCATTAAAAGCACATCCAGTCTGCCTCCAATGGCAGTGCCCGCTATAAACGCATCTCCGTAACTGGTGTAAAGTTTTAAAAGCATCATATTGCCTGCCGCCGTCACCAGCCCCTGCCCGACAGCAGGAAAAGCTATCTTGAGATAATTAGTTATTACTTTAAAATCAGTTTTTACTTTTAACAAGTCCACACCTAAGATTCCTTTATCAGTCAAAAAGACCCATATCATTATGCCCAACGAAATCAGATACGCAAACACTCTGGAAAGTGCCGCGCCTTCCACCCCTAAACTCGGAAAGCCAAAAAGTCCAAGTACTAAAATTGGTTCCAGAATAAGATTGGCACTTATGGTAATCAAAAGAATCACAAAATGTTTTTTAATATAGCCCGCGGCACGCAAGGCTGTAAAAAATACAAAAAGTCCGCTGTCATTCATAATAGAAAATAACATCATTCGCAGATATTTGCGTGAAAGTTCAAAAGTTTCCCCGCGCGCATTAAAAAAGACCAAAATATTATCCATAGTAAAATAAATAATTATAGCGTAAATAATTCCTATGATGTAAGCGGTGATTATGAGATTTATGAGGACTGTTTTGAGTTTTTCCTTGTCTTTCATTCCAGCATAGCGAGCAATGATAGCGGTAGTACCCACCACCAAGCCGCCTTCAATTGCCCAAAAAATATTTACTATAAAAAGCGCTATAGTCACTGCCGCCTGTGCCTTTACTCCAATTTTACCGAGTAAAAACATATCATATACAGACACCCCATTTTGCATAAGGTTGATTATCAGCATAGGCAAAGCCAGATAAATTATATGCCCTGTAATGTTTCCTTTTTCAAGTTCTCTTTCGCTCACGCCGCATCCTTTTTTGTTTATTTCTAAACTCTAATTTGGCTGACAGCAGAGCTTTAAAAAATAATTTATATTTTAATTATTTTTTTATCTTCGCCAGCGTTATGTTTTTTTGCGCTTGATATTTGCCTTTTTTATCTGCGTATGAGGTCTTGCACACTTGCTCCGCCTTTAAAAAAATCACTTGCGCTATGCCTTCGCCCCCATATAGTTTTGCTGGTTTAGGAGTTAAATTTGCTATGGAGATAGTCACAAACCCTTCCCATTCTGGCTCAAAAGGCGTCACATTTACAATAATTCCGCTTCTGGCATAAGTGGACTTGCCAAAAGTGATAGTCATAATATCGCGAGGAATCCTAAAATATTCCATACTCCGCGCGAGCACATATGAGTTCGGTGGGATGAGACAGTCTTTCCCTTTCACTTCCGTAAAATGCGCGTCAGTAAAATCTTTTGGGTCTACTATTTCTACGGCGGTGGGCTTAAATATCTTAAACTCCTGCGCGAGTCGCATATCATAGCCATAAGAAGACACGCCAGAAGAGATTACACCCTTTGCCACCTGCTCTGCCTGAAAGGGCTCTATCATACCCTTTTTTGCCATTTTTATTATCCAGCTATCACTCATTACTCCCATAGTTTGCCCCTTTTTTATTGCCTATTTTTATTTTTTTCCAGTTTCCATTATGCATTTTGCATCTATGCCACCGCGGGTATTGTAAATTGTTTCTATGCACAGATATTGCGGCGCTAATAGTTTTTTTATATCCTTATAGATACGGTCCGTGACTGCTTCTTGGTAAATCCCCACATTGCGATAGCTGATAAAATAATATTTAAGCGATTTAAGTTCCACTATTTTTCCCTTGGGAATATAACGGATTATTACTTCTGCAATATCTGGAAGTCCTGAGAAAGGACAGACAGCAGAAAACTCTTTGGTCTTATATTC
>CAILUR010000157.1 GCA_903837445.1 uncultured bacterium
AGGAGAACTTTGTATCCCTTGGTTTGAGCAGAAAGGATTTTCTGTTTTACGATATCAAGATCGCGACTTAAAGTAAATGGGCTTTTGATTTCTACTACTAAGTTGTCATCCGCCACGAAGAAATCACAATAGTATCTACGAGTTTTTCCTTGCCAGTTATACCATAGTTCCGGCATATTTTTTTTACGATATTGTATTTGATTTTCTTTATATAGAGTTTTCAAGTGATCAAAACCATAAGGTTCATATCCTTGCAGATGTATCACTTCGCCCGTAGATAATACATATTCTTTTCTTTTCTTAAATCTATTGTAACATAATTTTTCAGCAACTTCAGGAATATGAGCAGGGTTATATACCCCATACTTGGCAAATTGCTTTTCTTGCCACCCAATGAAATTATGCTCTATTCCGTACCTTTCCATCATAGTGTTGATTCGTTTTTGTTTTACTTGCTGATTGCTACTAGGATTTTCTACACCGTATTTTTCAATAAAATGTTTCTTTCTTTTTTCTGCCATTCCGGGTATATACATTGAGTTGGTCACTCCCTCTCCGTATTTTTTTATTAAAGCTGCCTTTTGAATTTCAACATTACCTTTGCCTGCTACTTTGTAATCGGCAAACATACTATATCCCTCACTCATCCCAGGTATATCTATACTTTCAACAGCCGCGCCACCCCGCCATTTTCTTTCTCTACCTGAGATTGGACATAACGGAACAATATTAGTTTCGTTCCAAAAATGCCACAGTTTTCTTTGTAGGTTCCACTCTGTTGGCAAGTTCATTTGAACAAATTGCTTTTCTAATTCTTCAAACCAAGAAGCCTTGCGTAGGCTAAAGATCAGTTTTTTCTGTAGTGTAGATGCTTGTAAGTATTCTAATATTTGTTGTTTCATACTTTTATTTATCTAAATGACGGAGAAACCCATTAAACAATATACCTAACATACAAGCAAAGATAAATACACACTGAGATACACACAATACAAAATCCAAGGCATTTGCCAAAAGAAATAAAACGGACACAAATATAGGGTGTCACTGGAACCCGTAACCAGTACTAAATATCTTTATGGAGGGGTCAGCAATGAAACAGTCTAAACTTGTAAAGAAAATGTATCGAGCTTGCTTGGATCACGATGCTGAAAAACAGCAGGAATTGACCTTGATAGAATACAGCAAGATTTTTAAACGTAAATATTCTGGTAAATATTTTACTCCGAAATGGACGATAATTAGGTAAAAGCTGCGTTGACAATAAAACCTTTTACCACTATAATAGTGTTTTAAGAGGAAATTACATGTCAGCAATTAACACTTTGTATTCTTTGGAGCAGTTTTGTCGCGATTCCAGCGGACAACCTTATCAGTGGGCCGGGAATAGTGCTACTTATCGATGGAGTGTAGGTAAAACTACTAGTGAAGGTATTATTAATGGCGTTGTTCGTAAACTAGCCGGCACTGATACCAATGGTATAGAAATTTGGGTAGTTGCAGGATCTTTTAAGATTGCTGCCGACGGAGAGATTTTACGTTTTACTGGCATTAGCAAAAAGCTGTGGCGATTGATTCAAGTTCCTGTTAAAGGCGACATTGCTGCATGATAGGGG
>CAILUR010000158.1 GCA_903837445.1 uncultured bacterium
CAGCTCAGGGGTAGGGTAGGCAGACGCGACAGGCAGGCATATGCGTATCTTATGGTAAAAGATGCTGGCTCTTTGAGCGAGGCAGCCAGGGAACGCTTACGGACCATAGAGAGCTATGTGGATCCAGGAGCTGGGTTTGACATAGCTATGAAAGATATAGAACTGCGTGGTGCGGGAAGTGTGTTTGGCACAAAACAGCACGGGAATATGGAAAAAATTGGGTTCGAAATGTACTGCAAACTTTTAGAGCAGGCAGTGGCAGAATACAAAGGAGAAACCATAGAAGATATTGTGGATACAAATATTAAAATAGATTTAAAGGCCTTTATTCCTGAGGACTATATGTGGGATTCTTCTGAAAAACTTAAAGTCTACAGAGCGCTCTTTTTTGCTAAAGAGGAAGAAGATATACAACAGACGGCTGATATGTTAAAAGATGTGTGGGGAGAGTATCCACAGGAAGTGGAAAATATTCTTTTTGTAAGTTCTTTAAAAGTATTAGGGCGAAAGTTAAAAGTAAATGAAATAATAAAAGAGGGCGCAAGACTTTCTCTCGTTTGGAATGAAAAAATGCCTGTGGCAAAAGATAAACTGGGAAGATTCTTGACTCCTAAAAAAGGAAAAGTCAGAGTGAGTGTCAGTCGGCTGGATATGTTGTTTGAAAATAAAAAACAGATATTGGAATGGATAAATGAACTGGTTTAAGCAAACCTAAAAATTATTTTCAAAGGAGGGTTTATGCAATACACATCAGGAAAACTTGGAAAGGTTTTTGTCTTAAAATTTGAAAATGAGGATGACCTTTTGGTAGAATTAGATAAGTTCGCCAGAAAAGAAAAACTTAAAGCGGCAGTCTTTTATTTTTTAGGCGCCTTGAAAGAAGGGAGTGTAGTCACAGGGCCTAAAAAACCAGTGATTCCGCCAGAACCGAACTGGGTGACTTTCAAGAATGGGTGGGAAGTAATGGGGATAGGGTCTATTTTTACAAATAAGACAGGGCCGCAGATACATGTGCATACTTCTATGGGAAAGAAAAACAAGGTAATCACTGGTTGCGTAAGGAAAAAGTCAAAGGTATTTTTGGTGATAGAGGCATTTGTGTTTGAACTCAAGGGGATAAAGGCGAACAAAGAAATAGACCCTAAGACAGGCCTAAATTTACTTAAAATATATAAAAGTTAAGGAAGGTTATTAAAAACGAGTCTTTTTTCCACAAGTTTATAAGTGCAGATTTTACAATGCGTTAGGCCATTTTGTTTAATAAGGGCTTTTGCTTCTGCCTCGGCCTGTTCTGGTACTACAAGATAAAATTGTCCAATAATGTCGTTAAAAGTTTTCCATTCCAGGGCTTCCTGTTCGGTGACTGTCTCATCAGTTTCTACTTCTAACACAGTCAGCAAATCACCGGTCTGTGAAATGACATCTGGATATAGCCCTTTTATGGCGGCCTTGGTATCATCCCCCGGATTTATTATGACTTCGTCTGCATTTCTTTTCTTAAGATAAAATTCTTTTAAAGTGATTACCACTGCATCGTGAAGTTTCTGTGACTGTATGGTCCTGAGTCCCATAAAACCTCCAAAGGTTGGAATTGTTATTTATATTTCGCTCCATTTTATCAGACCTGGAATAAATTTTGTTTTTACATCGGCATTGTTTGGAAGCACTCGAACTGTATACTGCATAGCGCCGGAGTGAAGATTATCCACGCAAGCTTCAAAAATGGCTGTGGTATCTTTTTTCTCGACCAACAGCATTCTTACGGCTGTGGGGTTTATAATTGTGCCTGCCATTTTTTTTCCGTAGTAAATCTCTACCTTTACATCATCTATACTTATGCCGTCAAGATAAACAGAGGCTCTTATTTTGAAAGAATCTCCGACCTTTAAACTACCACTTTTAATTTCCTGTATATCGGTTACTTTTATATCCTGCCACTTTTTCTCAAGACGGTCTTTCCATTTTGCAATAACTTTCGATTTCTCAGCGTTGTTTTTTACAAGGTTTTCAAATTGTATTCCACCATTCTTGTAAAACTTTTCGGTATATTCCATAACCATTCTGTTGGTGTTGAAAACAGGGCACAAAGTCTGCATAGCGGTTTTCATTTTTTTTATCCAGTCATGGGGCAAACCGTCTTCCCCGCGTTTGTAGAAAAGGGGAATCATAGAACTTTCAAGAATTTCATAAAGCGCATTGGCTTCTATTTTTTCTTGATATTCGCCATCTTCGTATTCTTCGCCACGGCCTATACTCCAACCATTGTCCGCATCAGCTTTTTCATCCCACCAGCCGTCAAGCGTGGAACAATTTAGTCCGCCGTTAAAGTTGACCTTCATTCCAGAAGTCCCGCTGGCTTCAAGCGGTCTGCGTGGATTATTGAGCCAGACATCCACCCCTTCCACAAGATAGTGCGCCGAGTTAAGGTCGTAGTCCTCTACAAAGACTATTTTGTTCCTGAACTCTTCGCGTTGCGACATATGGTAAATAGCTTTAATAAACTCTTTGCCCGGAGTGTCTTTAGGGTGGGCTTTGCCAGCAAATACAAATTGTATTGGCATATTTTTGTCTGACATTATAGTTATTAGGCGTTCCATATCGTTAAAAATGAGGGTGGCGCGTTTGTAGGTAGCAAATCTGCGTGCAAAACCTATGGTGAGGGCTTCGGGATTAAGGATCTCGGAGGCCTTGTCTATTTCCTGTTGGGAAGCTCCACGCTCTTTGAGCTGTTTTTTAAGGCGACGTCTGACAAAACTTACAAGCCGTTCGCGCCTGCGTTCGTGTGTGCGCCAAAGTTCGGTATCGGGAATTTCGCTTATGCGTTTCCATATCTCGTGGTCATCTGGCGCATCAAGCCAGCGCGTGCCGAGATAGCGTAAAAACAGGTCTGCCATTTCTTTTGAAATCCAAGAGTTCATATGTATGCCGTTGGTAATGTGCTCAATAGGCACTTCTTCCACAGGCACGCCTTTCCAAATGTCTTTCCACATATTACGGCTTACTTTGCCGTGAAGTTTAGAGACGCCATTGCAGTAATCTGAAAATTTAAGCGCAAGGACAGTCATACAGAAAGTTTCGTTATTATCTTCGGGATAAATTTTCCCAAAGGAAATGAAATCATTGAATGAAATTGAAAGATTTTGTTCTACATATGGTCTTAGATATTTTTCAATTATATCCACTGGAAAACGATCATTGCCTGCAGGCACAGGAGTGTGAGTAGTGAACACATTTGAACCGCTGACTATTTCACGCGCTTCTTTGAAGGAGAGATTATATTGTTTCATCATAAGCCGAATGCGTTCAAGGGATAGAAACGCGGCATGCCCTTCATTCATATGAGTGCAAGAAGGGGTAATTCCCATAGCGGAAAGCGCCATC
The DNA here is from genome assembly GCA_903837445.1 of uncultured bacterium. Lineage (GTDB taxonomy): Bacteria > Oederibacteriota > PGYV01 > PGYV01 > CAILUR01 > CAILUR01. The sequence continues at coordinate 3,382 of CAILUR010000158.1, forward strand.
ATACCGCCAATGCCGAGAAGAATTTCTTGTTTTATGCGCATTTCAGTATCACCACCATAAAGCTGGCGGGTGATATCGCGGTCCTCTGGCGAGTTTTCGGGCATATTGGTATCCAACAGATAGAGAGTGATTCTACCCACGGCAAGCTTCCACACTTGGAACTTTACATTTCCGCGTGGAAATTTAAAATCAAGGACCAGATTTGTATTTTCTTTGGTCTTTACTGTGTTGACAGGGGACATAAGATAGTCATAATTTACCAAGCGTTCCTGTTGCCAACCATCAGCTGCCAAATACTGGTGAAAATAACCCTGAGTGTATAAAAGGCCGACTGCTATCAGCGGAATACCAAGGTCTGAAGCAGATTTTAAATGATCTCCTGAGAGGACACCAAGACCGCCTGAATAAATAGGCACACATTCGGCAAGGCCAAATTCCGCACTGAAATAAGCAATGGAAAATTTTTCTGGCACTGAAGCCTTAATCTTGTCATACCAAGCAGGTCTGGATAAATATTGGTTTAGTTTAGTTAAGACAGTGTTTATGCGAAAAATGAAACCCTCGTCTGCGGCTATTAAATCCAAGCGTTCTTGAGGCACATTATATAGAAGTTTCACAGGGTCGTGTGAAAACTGCGACCAAGTGTCAGGGTCTATGTCTCTAAAAAGAGCAAACGCTTCGGAATCCCAAGCCCACCACAGGTTGTTGGCTATCTCAAGCAGCGGCTTTAAAGACGCTGGAAGATTTGGCACTACTGAAAACTCTCTGAATTTCATAAAACCTCCAATAAATAAGTTCCGATTCTTTTTTTAGGAAAATCGGGCAATGCTTTAAACACTTAAATATATCATAAAATTAGCAGGCATAAAAGTAAAAAATAGGTACTGCGTGCTTTGAAAACAAAGGTCTTATTATTATTGAAAAAAAGGGGTGTTTGATATAAAATATAAAATCACTTATTTTATGGAGGTAAACAGCAATGGAACCGTCAACGGCAAACAATTTTTTATCGCAGGAACTCTTTGGAAACTCATACGCGCGTTATCTTATGACTTTGGGCATTATTGTCGTAGGTAGTCTGTTGGTCTGGATAATAAAAAAAATAGCGCTGGTGCGACTCCAAAAATGGGCAGAGCGCACGGAAAACACGATAGATGATTTCGTAATTCTTATTTTTAAAAAAATAGGAGTGCCACTAATGTATTTGACGGTGGCATTCTTTTCAATGAATAACCTCAACTGGGGAGAAAAAATAAAAGAGTTTTTAGATAAAGCCGCTATTCTGATAGCCACGGTATATGTCATTAAGGCAGTCACCATGCTTGTCAATTATATAGTAGTGGACATTCTCGCCAAAAAAGAAGCAGATGAGACGAGGTTGAAAAGTATTAAAGGGCTTATGGTTTTAATAAAAGTAATTATCTGGGTAATAGGTATAATAATGCTTTTGGATAATATGGGCTATAAAGTATCCACTGTAGTCACTGGGCTTGGCATTGGCGGAATAGCGGTGGCCTTGGCGGCACAGGCGGTCTTGGGGGACCTGTTCAGTTATATTTCCATCATATTTGACAGACCCTTTCAGCTTGGGGATGTTATCGTGTCAGGGGATGTCACTGGCACTGTAGAAAACATAGGGATAAAGACCACCCGTATTAGAAGCGTGTGGGGGGAAGAAATAATTCTTTCCAACTCACAACTTACTGGTTCTAAAATTCAGAACCTAAAAAGAATGGAAAACAGGCGCGTGCTTTTTGCTTTGGGAGTGACATACGATACACCGGTGGAAGTCTTAAAAGGAATTCCTGAAAGTATAAAAGAAATAATTGATGGAGTAAAAGAAACAAAATTTGACAGGGCACACTTTAGGTCCTTTGGGGATTTTAGTTTAAATTTTGAAGTGGTATATACTGTTTTAAATCCTGATTACACAAGATATATGGATATACAGCAGGAAATAAATTTTAAAATAGCTGAAAAGTTTGCGACGCAGAAAATAGAGTTTGCTTATCCCACGCAGACACTGCAGATAAAAAAATAAAACAAAGGGATTGAGCAATAGCGCAGGTTACAGAATAGTAAAAAGCATATCTGGCAAATGAAAACACTCTGGTGAAAAATGAAAAAAACTTTATTATTTTTTTTGCTATGTCTTGGCAGTGCTGGAACGCTTCTCGGCTGGGGCTATTGGGAAGCTTATAAGTCGGACAGATTTACAGTTTTTTATGGGCCCGGATATGAAAAGCAGGCTTTGCGGCTTCTCAACACTATGGAATATTATGCCCCCACCTGTGAAAACCTTATTGGCAACAAAGTAGAAAACCTTTCCGTAGTGCTTGAAGATTTAGGGCAGGTCTCAAACGGCTATGCTGAGCCTGCGGCAAACACTTTGCATATTAATTCCTATTTTGATGGGCTGCTTCCGGTGGAAAACTGGGAGCGCCTGGTCGGCACACACGAATATACGCATATGCTTCAAACTACAAAAACTTCATATTTACCTGAAATCTTGAGCAAAGGAATCAGCACTTTATTTTATCCAAATATGCTGCTGCCGCTTTGGATAATTGAAGGGACAGCAGTATATGCCGAATCACAGTTTTCTCCTTATTCTGGAAGGCTAAATGATGGTTTTTTTGATGCATATATAGCGGCGCGTGTCACTGAGGGAAAGGCCCCATCTATAATGGATGCCACCTATGCGCCGAAGGCATATCCAGAAGGTGAAGGGGTATATATTTATGGGGCGGCTTTTATTCGGTATCTTTCTCAAAAATACGGTGAGGATAAATTAAAAATATTTTTTGATGCCTATGGCGGTTCCGTGGGCTCGTATTTTTCCCCACTGTTTCCCTCTATAGGGATGGATGAAAATGCGAAAAGGATTTTTGGAAGTCCTTTTGAAAAACTTTGGCAGGACTGGCTGGTTTATGAAAAGGAAAAAAATGCGGGATATAAAATAGCTGGCGAGCAGATAACTAAAACAGGGTGGAAAAAAGAAAACCCAGTTTTTTATGAAGGAAAACTATATTATATTTCCGCATATAGTATTAAAACAGGAGCCTTGAAAAGTTTTTATTTTTCACAAATAATGGAACTTGACCTGAAAACAAACACTGAAAAAATAATAAAAAACTTAATTTCGGGAAGCGTGCTACCGATAAAAATATACGAAGCTAAACTTTACTATGCAGTGTATGAAATAAAAACAGGGTTTATAAATACTTCTTCGGGGTTTGGTAAGGTCCAAGTTATTCACGAGTTTGACTTGAAAACTGGGCAAGATAAAAAAATATACACAGGCAAAGTCAGAGCCTTTTGTCCTTTAAAGGAAGGATCAATTTTGATAGTACTTGATGGCGATATGGGAAACAATTCTGTGCTTATAAAAACAAACACACAAAACTCTACTGAGACCAGTCTGCCGCTTGAATATATAGTGGACGATGTAGATATGGCAGGGGATTATGTGGCAGTCAGTGCTAGACACGATTGGGAAAATCACGGAATATATAATTTAAATATAAAAACAGGTGCGCTTGTGCCGCTGGTCAACACTCCTTTTGAAGAATGCCGACCGCTTGTGATAAACAACGGAGAAAAAATAATTTTTAGCGCCAATTATGGAAAGACATATGGGATATACTGCTATGATGTGAAAAAAGGAACAGTTGAAAAAATGACTGCGGACGGATATGCCGTTGCGCCCGCATATGATACTGAAACAAAGGAACTATATTTTTGCGGTTTAACTTCACAGGGAAATGAAATTTATAAAAAGAAAGCGGACTTTGAAAAGTTTTCTTTACCCTTGGATAAACCTTCTGAAAAACCGCTCTATCCAGAATATGTCTTTAAAAAAGGGTCGTATTTAGATGAACTGGCCACTCTCTTACCACAGCATAAATATCCGATAGTGCTTTTTGACGACAAGGATATGCCCATAGCAGCAGGGTTGGGGATAACAGGAACTGATGCAACTATGGAAAATAATTACTCGGCGGCCTTGTCTTATGATGGGAAAAGAAAAATTGCGCGATACGAGCTTTCTTTATTCACCCAGTTTTTTCAACCAGCCCAGCTTTCTTTAAGTTATAATAATTATTACGCGAGAGGCGGAAAACATTTCGTAACAAGTGTGGGACTGCCGGTGTTTAAAACTTTGGAAGAGGGTTTGACAGATATCAATATAGGCGGTACTTTAGACCTTTATGAGAATTTTAAAAAAAGCCTCACTTCTCCTTATATTTCAGCTGGTTTTAATTGGCCGGGAGTAAGAGCTGGAGTGGGGGTCTCTATGCCAATAGTGTCTAAAAAAATCGGATATTTTGATAGCCTTGGGGTCTATGGCGAAGCACAACTTAATTTATATACTGGTGGCAGTGAACTTGATTTTAAAGCGCGGGGTTTGTATGATCCAGATAGTATAGATGAAATATTACCAGTAGCCAGAGGCTATGCACAGGCTTTACCTGCAAAAGCAGGAGGGGTATTTTCAGCGGACTGTACCTATCCGCTTATACAGCTTCGGAGTGGAATGTGGAATCCGAATATTTATTTGGAAGACATATGTGGCAGAGTTTTTGTGGAAACGGTTGTAGGAAATATGCCGGGGCAAATGCAGCTCTCTGCAGGAACGGAACTCACTATAGAAATAAAAATGTTTTTTGGGCTGGCAATGGAAGTGGGAGGACAACTGACCTATAATAAAAATAACCAGTTTGGAGTAGGGCCTGTTTTAAAGGCAGCTGGGTTGTTTTAAATAGCAGGAGGGTGTGATATGAAAGTCAAAGAATTAAAACAAAGGTATCAAGGGCTGAAAAAAATAATAACGGCGCGCCTGTTGGAATTTAAAGAGAAGTTTAAAAAAGGCAGCGAAGAGCAAATTCTCGCAGAAATGTTATTTTGTATTTTGACGCCACAGTCGAAAGCCAAGGGCTGTTGGTCTTGTATGGTAAATATAGTCAATGACAAAGTCTTGGTCGCTGGTACTGAACAACAGATTTTGGCGCGGCTTATTTATCCGCGGTTTAAATATAAAAAAGCAAAGTATTTTGTAGAGGCACGAGATAAGTTCAAAGACAAAACTGGAAAAATAAAAATAAAAGAGCATATGCAGGCGTTCACAAATGTATATGAAATGCGAGATTGGTTTTGGAAAAACATAAAAGGGTATGGCTTAAAAGAGGCGAGTCACTTTTTGAGAAATGTAGGGTTTGGAGAGGATATTGCGATTCTTGACAGACATATATTAAAAAACCTAAAGCTTATGGGTGTGATTAAAGTAGTGCCAAAAAGTATTAGTGCAAAAATATACCACGAGATAGAACTGAAAATGAAAACTTTCGCAAAAAAAGTGAAAATTCCTATGGGGGCCTTAGACCTTGTCCTCTGGGCAAAAGAAGCGGGAGAGGTCTTTAAATAATATTAGGGAAGATATTGTTTGTGAAAAGAATCCGGAGAAGAAGGTTTGAATTTCTTGTCTGGTCTGGTCTTTGAAGTGCGGAGTCTGAAAATATCTCCAGAATAAAGCCATATTTCATTGGTCTCATTTACTTCGGTGATAGTCTTGTCATCGGCACCATATTTAGCGGTAAACATTTTTATAATGATAGAATCAGGTTTGATAAAAATCATACCTTCGGTATCTCCTCCCAAAGTCCTATCGGAGTTCATTAAAACCCCAGTAAAAATCTGCTCAAGCGAGGTCTTTTTATATATTTTGTAAATGTAGATTAAACGCCTGCCTGCTTGAAGTCCGGACAGAGTTATTTTTGGAAGTTCTTTACTGCGTCCAAAAAGGTTTAGTTCCAAGTAACCTGGAAAAAAAGCAGCCGATAAAGTGTTCATATCAGCATCACAAAGGATAAGCCCAGAATAGGTGGAATTGGCAGTATAGAGTAGGTGTATCGGAGGAAACTTTTTACTTGTAATAATAGTCAGCACGCGCACTATAGGGTCCACTGGTTTTACCGTCACTGCTGGAGTGGGCGTTGCAAACCCGTAAGGCAAACAGGTGGCAATGATAGAGGCTATTTTTGTTTTTGAATAAAGGGGAGAAGCATCATCGGTGAGTTTTGTATCATACTTGGCCAGATCGACAGCGCCTTGTATGGTCACAGGATCTGAAAAAGCAAAAAAAGGAAGCGCAAATAAAACTATCAATATCAGGATAAACTTTTTATTCATAAAGCACCTCACCATAAAGTTAGCACATTTTATATTATTGTCGGACACTTGGCAACAGGAAAGAGTGATTGGATTAATTCTTTTACAATTCTTCGCGTATAATATATAATATATTGACTTAAAATAAAAGTGTGGAGAGTATATGCTTGATAATAAAATGAAAAATTATGAAGATTTGCTCAAGACTTTCACCAAACCTAAATGGGAAAAAATTGGGATAAGTAAAAGAGCAGGGGTGCTCGCACCTTTGTTTTCAATTTATTCGAAAAACTCTATTGGCATTGGCGAAATCCCAGATATTGAATTGCTCGTGGACTGGTGTAAACAGTGCGGAATGAGTATCATACAACTACTGCCAATGAACGAAGTGGGGTTTGACTTTGCGCCTTACTCAGGGCAGAGTACTTTCGCCTTAGACCCTATGTATCTAGCCCTTGCTAAACTGAAGGACATAGACCATAAGCAGTTTAAAAATGAATTTGAAAAGTTAAAAAAGAAATATCCCGCCGGAAAAAAAAGATTGGACTACTCTGTAAAAGGCGCAAAACTGGAACTGTTGTTTAAAATTTTTAAAGGCCTCGTTGAGGTCCCCTCAGCTTTAAAAAAATATGAAAAAGACAATGCGTTTTGGCTTGAGGCATATGCTTTGTTTATGACACTGAAAGATAAACACTCACAGGCTGGCTGGGAAAATTGGGACCCTAAGTATATAGATATACACGGAAAAGCGTGTGCTGAGTTTGCAGTCGCAAATAAAAAAAATATAGATTTTCACAAGTGGTTGCAGTGGCAAATATATGAGCAATTCAAAGACGCAAAAAAATATGCGAATAAAAAAGGCGTTTACCTAATGGGAGATTTGCCGTTTTTGGTGGCACGAGATAGCGCAGATGTGTGGGCGTGGAAAGACTATTTTAAGCTGGATGTCTCATCAGGGGCGCCACCTGATATGTATTTCAGCAAAGGTCAGCGCTGGGGAATGCCTACCTACCACTGGGATAATATAGAAGCGGGCGGATACGATTACCTAAAAGCCAAAGTGAAATATGCTGAACAGTTTTATGATATGTTCAGAATAGACCATTTTGTAGGGCTTTTTAGGATATGGACTATACGGTTGGACCAAGCCTTGGACACTTATGGTTTGAATGGAAACTTTGATCCTATGAATGAAAGCATATGGGAAGCACATGGGAGAAAAATACTTGCACAAATGAATGAGGGCTCAACTATGCTGCCTTGCGCAGAGGATTTGGGAGTGGTGCCGGACTGTTCATACAAGGTTTTAAAAGAATTTGGAGTGGTGGGTATGGACATACAGCGCTGGAATAAGGACTGGGGCAAAACAAATAATTTTATTATGGGAGAAAATTACCGCAAAAATTCCATAGCAGTTATTTCCAGCCACGATATGAGTCCGCTCGCGCTTTGGTGGGAAACCGAAGCAGGCACTTTGGACCGTTTAATGTTTGAAAAAAAATGTAGCGATAGGGGAGTGGAGTTTAACAGGGTAAGCGGAAAAATATTTGATTTGGAAACCTCGAACGACACCCGCTTGCGTTGGAGGCAGGGGCTTGAAATAGAGGACTTGCTTTTAGCCTTGAACTTTTCAAAAGAAGAGGCTGGAGATTTTATAGGGCTTTACAATGAAACTCATGATGAGCGAGAACGCTACTGGGAATATATCGGGCTTAAAGGTAAATATGAAGAAAAGGCAGGAGCTGTTTTTATGAAAGCTGCACTGACGAAAATAAATAAGACTGCGTCTATTTTTAGTGTGCAACTCATACAAGATTGGCTTTTCGCCTCTGGGATTTTTGATAAGTGGGACAGGCGGGACTTGCGCGTCAATGTGCCAGGACTCGTGGATAAAATAAACTGGTCCATAGTAATGCCCCTCTCGCTGGAAGAAATGTTGGAGCAAAAAAATAATACGGAAATAAAAAAAATAAATGAAGAGACTGGAAGGATATAAAATATCTTTAAACATTGTCTACCTTTTGTATTTTTTTTAGGGTATTATTAATTTAATATTTACGATAAATAAAAAGGGAAATTGTACGCAGAGGTTTACTTTTGAAACTTAATGGAGATAAGGTATGTCCCCCAAAAAGATAATAAAACAGGATATAAAAACAGAAGGCAGACCGCAGGCGATAGATTTTGATTATAATATATGTTCTCCTGAAGAGATTATATCCAAATTTTCCACTTCGGAAAAAGGCTTAAACGAAAAAGAAGCGCAAAAACGCCTGGCGCATTATGGGTATAATGAACCACCAAAAAAGAAAACCCACGGTGTCCTTTATCAGCTTTTATCAAAGTTTATAAACCCCCTCGTAATAGTCCTCATTATAATAGGTGTGTTTTCATATTTCTTTGGAGAAAAAATAAGCGCCGCCCTTGTAGGAGTTATGATTGTAATGAGTGTGATGTTGGGCTTTATTCAGGAATATCGCTCGAGCAAAGAAGTAGAAAAACTTATGGCTATGGTGACCACAAAGGTTACTGTGTATCGTAACGGAAAACCCAGGGAAATAGGAATCCGTGAAATAGTGCCTGGAGATGTGATAGACCTTTACGCGGGAGATATTATCCCAGCGGATTTGCGTATTATTTCTAGCAAAGATTTGTTTATCAATCAGGCCCCCTTGACCGGAGAGTCATTGCCTGTAGAAAAAACAGCAAAGGCACTTGAAAAAGCTGTGACTTCTGTTTCAGATATGCATAACATAGCGTTTATGGGATCTTCTGTGGTCAGCGGCACAGGTTTTGGTGTCGCTATAAAGACCGGAATATTTACGCAGTTTGGAGAGTTGTCAAGCAGGCTCTCTCATATACAGACCGAGTCCAGCTTTGAAAAAGGAGTAAACAGTTTTACTTGGATTATGATAAGAGCTATGGCAGTTATGGTGGCTGTTATATTTTTAATCAATGCTGTATTTAAACACAACATTATTGATGCGTTTCTTTTTTCTCTGGCGGTAGCCGTGGGCTTAACACCTGAAATGCTCCCTCTTATTATAACTATTAATCTGTCAAAAGGCGCTGGCGCTATGTCAAAAAAGAAAGTCATTGTAAAACGCCTCAACTCTATACAAAACTTTGGAGCTATGGATGTGCTCTGTACTGATAAGACAGGTACCTTGACTATGGATAAAGTGGTGCTGGAAATGTATTGTGATGTTATGAGGCAGGAAGACAATGGGGTATTGAAATATGCTATGCTTAACAGTTATTATCAGACAGGTCTGAAAAACATTTTGGATCATGCTATTTTGAAACAAGTGACCAAACATCCGGACATTGATATCGCAAGTTATAAAAAAGTGGATGAAATTCCTTTTGACTTTTCCCGTAGAATTATGTCGGTGGTAGTGGAAATGGATGGCAAACAGAGGGTAATATCGAAAGGGGCGCCTGAAGAAATTTTTAAACGCTGCACCAATTACGAACTTGATGGCGAGATAATTGATATGGAATATATAATGTTGGAAGATTTAAAAGAAGAATATAAACGCTTGAGCGCCGATGGGTTTAGAGTCTTGGCAATTGCGTACAGAGATATTGATGCCAAACAGGGCGCTTTCACAAAAGATGATGAGAGCTCACTTATTCTCAAGGGCTATGTGGCATTTCTTGACCCGCCAAAACCAAGTGCGACAAAAGCAATTCTTGCGTTGAAAAAACTCGGAGTCCAAGTAAAAGTAATTACAGGGGATAATGAGCTGGTCACAAAAAAAATATGCGGAGAAGTAGGTCTTGATGTAAAGGGAATGTTGACAGGAGATGAAGTTGAAAAAATGAGTGATGAGGCTCTGCGTGAGGCAGTAAAGACCACTACTGTGTTTGCACGGATGTCTCCAGTACAAAAAGAAAGTGTAATTCGCGCGCTCCACGCTAACAATCATATAGTAGGTTTTATGGGAGATGGTATAAATGATACGCTGGCGCTTAAAGTTTCGGATGTAGGCATATCAGTGAACAATGCTGTGGACATAGCGAAAGAATCTGCCGATATAATTTTGCTGGAAAAAAATCTTATGGTCTTGGAAGATGGAGTCAGAGAAGGCAGAAAGACATTTGGAAACATAGTAAAGTATATAAAAATGGCCTCCAGTTCAAATTTTGGAAATATGCTGAGTATGACAGGCGCGAGTTTATTTCTTCCGTTTTTGCCTATGGCGCCCATACAGATATTATTGAATAACTTTCTCTACGATCTATCTCAAACAGTGTTATCTTCGGATTCGGTGGATGAAGAATATGTAAAAAAACCCAGACCTTGGAATATAAAATCCATACAGAGATATATGCTTTTTATTGGACCTGTCAGTTCGATTTTTGATTTTATTACTTTTGCAGTTTTATATTTTATATTTGGCGCCATCACTCCAGATGCACACGGTATGAATAAAATATTTAATACTGGCTGGTTTATGGAGTCCTTAATTACACAGACCTTGGTGATATATGTAATCCGCACAGTGAAAATACCATTCTTACAGAGTCGACCATCTTTGTTTTTAATGATCTCATCTTTACTAATAGTAGCTTTTGGTTGCATAATTCCATTCACACAGTTTTCAGATATTTTTAGTTTTGTCAAACCAGAAGTAACCTATTTTGTAGCGCTCACGGCGATAGTGGTGGCATATCTTTTGTTGGTGTATTTTGTTCAGCAGTGGTTTGTAAAAAAGTTTGGAAACGATTAAAAAACTACATAATGTGGGCAAGGTCTTATTTAAGGTTTTTTAGTTTTGCTGAGGTTTTACACCTTTTTAAAATCCACTTTACCTTTGTTTCCATTTGTTGTATTATATGCCCTTGTTGAAAGACACTACTAAAAAATAAAAATAAAACATTCACAGGAGGTAACAGAAATGAGTTGTATTGAAAATGTACACGCAAGGCAAATTATTGACTCTCGTGGTAATCCTACCATTGAAGTGGATGTCATGTTATGCGATGGAGTGATGGGTAGGGCAGCAGTCCCATCAGGCGCCTCTACTGGCTCACTTGAAGCGGTGGAACTTCGCGATGGCGATAAGAAATTTTGGGGCGGAAAAAGCGTTCTTAAAGCTGTAAAAAATGTAAATACTACGATAGCTTCAGCTCTTAAAGGTATGGATGCTACCGACCAAGTGGCGCTTGACCTTGCTATGATAAACCTCGATGGCACTGAAAATAAAGGCAAACTTGGCGCAAATGCTATGCTCGGCGTCTCACTTGCGGCAGCGAAAGCCTCTGCAAATTACCACGGGCTTCCTCTATACCGCTACATAGGCGGAGTGAATGCGAAACAGCTTCCTGTGCCTATGGCAAATGTGGTAAATGGTGGAGCGCATGCGGATTCAAATGTAGACATTCAGGAGTTTATGATAATGCCTATCGGAGCACCGAATTTTTCGGAAGCTATGAGATGGGGCGCAGAAACTTTTCATGCGCTTAAAGGCGTACTTAAAACACGGGGCTATAATACTGCAGTAGGCGACGAAGGCGGCTTTGCCCCAAGCTGTAAATCAAACGAAGAACCACTTCAGCTTTTAGTGGAAGCCATAGAGAAAGCCGGTTATAAACCAGGCAAGGATATTTATATAGCTATGGATCCTGCGGCATCTGAATTTTATGATGCAACGAAAAAAAGATACATTTTCAAAAAATCCACAAAAGAAGAACTTACTTCAGCACAAATGGTGGACTTCTGGGTAAATCTCGTAAATAAATATCCGATAATTTCAATCGAAGATGGTATGTCTGAACACGACTGGGATGGGCAAAAACTTTTGACTGACAAGCTTGGCAAAAGAATACAGCTAGTTGGAGATGATCTTTTTGTAACAAATCCAGCGATATTGAAAAAAGGTATTGATTTAGGAGTCCTTAATTCAATTCTTATTAAAGTAAATCAAATAGGGACTTTGACAGAAACTCTTGATGCGATAGAAATGGCAAAACGCGCCGGTTACACGGCTGTGGTCTCTCATCGTTCAGGCGAGACAGAAGACGCTACCATAGCCGACATCGTAGTCGCGACTAATGCGGGGCAGATAAAGACCGGTTCTTTCTCACGAACAGACAGAATCGCTAAGTATAATCAGCTCCTCAGGATAGAAGAAGAACTGGGAGAGAAAGCCCAATATAACGGTATGGCAAATTTCTATAACCTTAGAGCAAAATAAAAAGATATGTTTTAAAAAGGGCGGACCGAAAGGTTCGCTCTTTTTTTTGTCTAAATTTAGGTTTATAAAAAAAGTGGAAAAAGGGCTAGCACTTTGAAATTGCGTATAAACACTGTAATTTTTTTATTTGTATTTTACTATATTTATTGTATTATATAGTGTTTTTGAAAATAACTTAAATCGCGGAGGTTGTTATGTACAAGATAGTTCTTATCAGGCACGGGGAATCCACTTGGAACAAAGAAAATAGATTCACGGGTTGGACAGATGTGGATCTTTCGGAAAAAGGAATGGAAGAAGCAAAAAAAGCCGGTATGTATCTTAAAAAAGAAGGTTTTGTTTTTGATATGGCATATACTTCAGTGTTAAAAAGAGCTATCAGGACACTCTACACTGTGCAAGAACAAATGGATAATCTCTGGATTCCGGTAATTAAAACATGGAGATTAAATGAAAGGCATTATGGTGCGCTTCAGGGTTTGGATAAGTCAGAGACCGCTGCCAAACACGGTGAGGCACAGGTAAAAATCTGGCGCAGGGCGTATGATATAGCTCCACCAAAACTTGACGCCACTGATCCGCGCAATCCAGCAAAAGACCCACGGTATAAAGACCTAAAGGCAAATGAACTTCCGCTCACTGAGTGTCTCAAAGATACTGTAGCGCGCGTGATGCCTTATTGGAAAAAAGAAATAGTGCCTATGATAAAAAAAGGCAAAAAAATAATTATTGCGGCACACGGGAACTCGCTTCGCGCCCTCGTGAAATATTTAGACAACATAGCGGATAAAGATATAGTGGAACTCAATATTCCAACGGCTATGCCGCTGGTGTATGAATTGGATAAAAACTTAAAACCGATAAAGAGCTACTATCTCGGCGATCCAGAAGAAGTGAAAAAAGCTATGGAAGCAGTGGCCAATCAGGGTAAAGCGAAAAAGTAGATTTAATAAAAATGAAAAAATTAAAGCCGCGGTGGACTGAAAATAAAACCGCGGCTTTATAATTTGTATTAAAACAGAAATAGATATTTTTTTAAAAGTAAAAAAATGGTAGGTGAAAAATGAAGCTTATCTCTTGGAATGTTAACGGTATTAGAGCTGTCCATAAAAAAGAGTTATTTATGCCTTTGTTTTCTGAGAACCCAGATATTCTTTGTATACAGGAAACAAAAGCACAGGAAGATGTTTTACCAGTAGAACTTAAAGAGATAAAAGGGTATAAGTTTTTTATGTGTTCGGCTGAAAAAAAAGGATATAGTGGCACAGCCGTATGGTCTAAAGTAGCACCTATGTCTCTGGCGTATGGCTTCAAAAAAACAGGGCGAGATACAGAGGGGAGAGTAATTATAGCGGAGTATGAAAAGTTTTTTTTGTATAATATTTATTTCCCAAATGGGGGCAGGGGCCCTGAGTGGGTAAAAAGGAAAATCGGGTTTTATGAAGAGTTTTTAAGTCATGCCGAAAAGAATAGAAAGAAAAAAGAAATAATAGTCTGTGGCGATGTAAATACCGCACACAGGGAAATAGATCTCGCAAGACCAAAAGAAAACTCTGGGGTGTCAGGGTTTTTGCCTGAAGAAAGGGCCTTCTTAGACAAACTCGTGGGAAAAGGATATATTGACACTTTGCGCGAATTTGAAAAAGGCGCAGGCAAGTATACCTGGTGGGACTATAAAACCGCCTCAAGAGAAAGGAATGTAGGCTGGCGGCTTGACTATGTGTATGTAAGTGAAACCTTGAAAAAAGACCTTAAATCAGCCTTTATTATGCAACAGATAATGGGTTCTGATCACTGTCCTATAGGGATTGAAATTAAAGATTAAGGTAAGCGAAAACCTTAAAAAACTCCTGTTAAATCACCTCACCCACCTGAAAAAAGTCCCAATGGGCTGCTGGCAAAAAGCCGTTGTAAAGCACTCCTTTTTGTGATATAAAATATGTTATTAATGCTTGTTTTGATTTTGTTTATTTATTGTATTTTGTAGTTATAATCAAATTTATGGAGGGATTTTATGAATATTTGCGTAGTAGGCACAGGGTATGTGGGGCTTGTAACGGGTGTCTGTATGTCAGATTTAGGAAATAATGTCACTTGCGTGGATATTGATGTAAAGAAAATAGCAAATTTAAAGAAAAATATACTGCCTATTTATGAACCAGGGCTCGAAGAACTCATAAAACACAATAAAAATCGTCTCTCTTTTACCACAAATTTAAAAGCAGCGGTGCAAAGTGCAGAAGTTATATTCATAGCCGTCGGAACTCCTCCAAAAGAAAATGGAGATGCCAATTTATCATATGTAAAACAAGCCGCTAAATCAGTGGGACAATATATGAATAACTACAAGATTATTGTGGATAAAAGTACTGTCCCTATTGGCATGGGAGATATGGTAGGAAGTATTATAAAAGAAAACTGTAAAAATAAGCATCAGTATGATGTGGTCTCTTGCCCAGAGTTTTTAAAAGAAGGTAGTGCCATACATGATTTTATGAATCCTGATAGAATAGTAATAGGTGCCGACCGCAAGGAAGCGGCTGAAAAAGTAGCTGAAATTTTCAAACCTTTAAACGCAAAAATGGTGCTGACGGATATGCGCAGTGCTGAAATGATAAAATATGCTTCCAACTCTTTTCTGGCTACAAAAATTTCCTTTATAAATGAAATTGCCAATATCTGCGAGAGAGTGAAAGCGGATGTTAAAATAGTCTCCGAAGTTATGGGAATGGATAAAAGAATAGGCGGGCTTTTCTTAAATGCGGGGGCAGGGTTTGGTGGTTCGTGTTTTCCAAAAGATGTGGCAGCGCTTATCAGCATAGCTAAGAGCGAGGACTATGACCCGATTATATTGAATGCAGTGGTGGAAGTTAACAGACTGCAAAGAAAAGTAGTTTTAAATAAAATAAAAAAAGTTCTCGGGACACTCGAAGGCCGTTCCATTGGAATTCTTGGCATAGCGTTTAAACCAAACACGGATGACATAAGAGAAGCTGTGGCAGTGGAAATAATACCCACCCTTCAGGAAAAAGGCTGTTCTATAAAAGCTTTTGATCCTGCGGCTATGGAAAATGCGGAAAAAGAACTCAAAGGCGTAAAATTTTGCAAGGATGCCTATGCTGTCGCAAAAGATGTAGAATGTCTGGTAGTACTGACAGAGTGGAACGAATTCAAAGAATTAGATTTTGAAAAAATAAAAAAGCTTATGAAAAAACCAGTCATTGTGGATGGAAGAAATATATATGACCCTAAAACTATGAAAAAAGCAGGGTTTGAG
>CAILUR010000159.1 GCA_903837445.1 uncultured bacterium
AATTGTTTTATAAGTCCTTAAAGGATTTTTTACTATATTTTAAGGGAGAGGCGTTATTATATTATGATTGATGCTATTTTTTCGGGCGAAACAATTAAGATATTAGAGAAGGCTTTAAACGCATCGGCATTACAGCAACAAATGCTGAGCAATAATATTGCCAATGTAGATACTCCTGGTTATAAAACCTCTGAAGTAGTTTTTCAAAATAAACTCAAAGATATTATCAATAAAACAGCCGATAAGGACTTTCTTGAATTAAAAGTGACAGATAAACGGCACATATCACTTGCTGGGGATGTTTCGATTGACACGATACAGCCACAGATTATTACTAGGACCGAGACCTCTATGAGAACAGATGAAAACAATGTAGATATAGATATGGAAATGGCAAAACTTTCAGAAAACACTGTTTATTATTCCACGCTCGCTCAGTTGACTTCAATGAAACTAAGCGGCTTAAAAAATGTTATAAAAGAAGGTAGATAACCATGGGAGTATTTAATTCTTTTGCAATTAGTGCTTCAGGTTTGACGGCGGAACGGTTGAGAATGGATGCAATCTCAAACAACATAGCAAATGTAAATACCACAAGAACGCCAGATGGGGGACCATATAAAAGACAGCGGGTTATTTTTGAACCCCGTGGCGATCAAATGCAGGCAATGTTTCCTTATATTTTTGATAAAAATAAAAAACTCGCACAGTTTCAGGGAGTAAAAGTTACGGGGATATCTGAAGATCCAACCCCTCCACGGCTTGTCTTCGATCCAGGACATCCAGATGCAAATAAAGATGGTTATGTAGCAATGCCAAATGTAAATATTGTAAAAGAAATGGTAGATATGATTTCAGCTACTCGCGCGTATGAAGCAAATGTGACCTCGATAAATTCTGCTAAAACAATGGCGGCTAAAGCACTTGAAATTGGAAAAATATAATAACGGAGAAAAAATATGAATCCACTTAACGGCATAGAAGGAATAATATCTTCAATCGGGATTCCGGATACTGTACTTCAAAACCAGATTCCGAAGCAACCGATAGACGCAAATACCTTAAAAGTTGATTTTAAAGAATTGTTAAACAATGCCATAGGCGCAGTAAATGATACACAGGTGTCTGCGGATGTAGCCATACAGAAATTGGCGGCAGGCGAAAATATTGAGCTCCATAGTGTTATGCTTGCGGCTGAAAAGGCTTCGTTAACACTTCAACTTGCAATGCAGATAAAAAATAAAATTACGGATGCGTATCAGGAAATTATTAGGATGTCGATTTAACAAATTGAAAAGTGAGGTGCCGGTGTGAACGAGTTTTTATTGAGATCGTGGGAACGCCTTAAAGCATTTTGGCAGAATTTGAACAGCACACAGCGTATAGTATGGATAACAATCCCTTCGTTTATATTTCTAGTGCTTATAATAATTGCAGTATGGACCTCCCAGCCTAATTATTTGGCTTTATTTTCAAATTTATCTGGGGAAGATGCTGGCGCGATTGTAAACACCTTAAAAGAAAAGAAAATACCTTATAAGTTAGAACAGGGCGGGGGAACAGTTTTAGTTCCAGAACGCTATGTTTATGACACCCGCTTGGAACTTGCTACAAAAGGACTTCCAAAAGGCGGAGGAGTAGGTTTTGAAATTTTTGATAAGACCAATTTGGGAGTAACGGACTTTACACAAAAAGTAAATTATACAAGGGCACTTGAAGGTGAATTGAGCAGGACCATAGGAAATATAGATGCGATAAACGAGGCAAGAGTACATATAGTTCTTCCACAAAAAGAATTGTATGAGGAAAAACAAAAAGAACCAACTGCTTCGGTACTTTTAAAACTAAATAGTGGGATGAACTTGGATTACAATCAGGTAAAAGCAATAGTCCACCTTGTCTCAAGCAGCGTGGAAGGTTTGCAACCTGTAAATGTGACTATAGTAGATACTAAGGGCGAAACCCTCAGTGATTTGATAAAGGATGAATTGACCGAAGATAAATCCTCTTATTCTTTTTCTAAACAATTAAAGTTGACAAAAGAGCAGTTGACTATTCAGCGGTCTTTCGAAAAAGATATGCAGTCAAGAATAAGTTCTATGCTTGGAAATGTCCTTGGAGAGAACAGGGCAACAGTGCGAGTGCAGGCTGAACTTAATTTTAATCAGGTAGAGAAAAAAGATGAAGTGTATGAGCCAATAGTTGGTGGCAAAGGAATAATGAGAAGCGGACAGAAAAAACTTGAAAGTTATACAGGTATGGGAGTCTATCCAGGCGGAGTTCCAGGAACTGATTCAAATATCCCTGGGTATAAATCAGTAGTTTCGGGAAACTCTCAATATACTAAAAGTGAAGTAACTGAAAATTATGAAATAACAAAACGCGAGAGCCATGTAGTAGAGGCAGTCGGCGCGGTAAAAAGAATCTCTGTAGCGGTCATAGTGGACAACCTTCAGCCGCAGCAAGTTCAGTCAATTAAAAATGCAGTTATTGCCGCAGCTGGTCTTGACCTTACTAGAGGCGATCAGGTAGCGGTAGAAAATATTACCTTTGACAGAACTATAGAACACGCAGAACAGCAAAAAGTAAAAGTAGTAGAAAGAGAAAAATATATAACCACGCTTGTAAGCTTGGGAATAATACTCGGGATATTGTTATTCGCTCTTATGTTCCTGCGGGCTACCCTTAAACCAAAAGCGATACGCGAGAAGTTGCGCAAGCAGATAGAAATGGCGGCAAGAGATGTAAAAAGAGAAGAGGAAATAGATGTCCCGCTTGAAGCTGTGCCTTCAGCATCTGAACTTGCCGAAGCGCAAAAACGCGCCGAGATGAGACGCCAGATAAAAAAGATAGCAAGGGAAAACCCGAAGACTATCGTCCAGCTTATTAAACGCTGGTTATCCGAAGAGAAGAGGTGACGAGATGGCTTTAACAGGAGAACAGAAAGCGGCCATACTCTTAATATCGCTCGGGCCTGAGCTTTCATCTGAGGTATTTAAAAACTTAGGTGATGATTTGGTAGAACAGATTACTCTTCAAATAGCCAATACCAAAAAGATAACTCCAGCTGAAAGGGAACTTGTTATGGAAGAAAGTTATCAGCTTGCGCTAGCAGAAGAATATATTTCACAAGGTGGTATAGAATACGCCCGCGAACTTCTTGAAAAAGCGCTTGGCGAACAAAAAGCCATAGAAATTCTTAATCGCTTGCAAGGTGCTTTACAAATGACGCCGTTTGATTTTATTAAAAAAACAGACCCTCAGCAGATATTAAACTTTATACAAAACGAGCATCCCCAGACCATTGCGCTTGTGCTTGCGCATTTGTCACCTGAGCAGGGTGCGATAATTATGTCGGCACTTCCAGCAGAAGTACAGGTAGATGTGGCAACCAGAATAGCTACAATGGACAGAGCGACTCCTGAAATAATAATGGAAGTAGAAAAAGTGTTAGAGAGAAGAATTGCCTCGGTCTTTACACAGGAATTTGCTTCAGCAGGCGGGATAAGGTCAGTTGCCGAAATGCTTAACAGAGTTGACAGAAGCACTGAAAAAGCCATTATGGAAAAACTTGAAGAAACCAATCCTGATTTAGCTGATGAAATTAAAAGACTTATGTTTGTGTTTGACGATCTGCTTTTGTTGGATGACAGAACGATACAACATATTTTAAGAGAAATTGATTCCAAAGATCTCGTGCTCGCACTCAAGGGCGCTTCTGAAGAATGCAAAAATAAGATTCTTAAGAATATGTCAAGCAGAGCGAGACAGATGATCCTTGAAGATATGGAAGTAATGGGACCTGTGCGTTTGAAAAATACCGAAGAGGCCCAGCAGAAGATAGTAAATGTAATAAGACAGCTTGAAGAAATGGGAGAAATAGTTGTTGCCCGTGGCGGCGAGGAAGAAATATTTGTTTAAGAATCTCTACAAGACTGGGGAATATGATATTAAAAATCAGCCTTACAGGCTTCCCACAGGTTTCTTGCCCAAAAATGAAGAGGACAATTCTTTAGATAAAAAAGCAAAAGAAACAAATGAAGAAAAAAAAGAAACTATGGAAGTTATTCTCGCAAATCTGGAAAGTCGGATTAAACTAAAAAAAGAAGAAATTGCTACGCTTGAAAAACATTATACTGAGTACGGCGCTACTGCTGAGGCACAGATAAAAGAAAAACTTGAGGCTGCGACTATTGAGGCAGATAGGTTGAAAGCTGAAAAAGAGAAACAAGGCTATGAAGAGGGCACACATAAAGGTCACAAACAGGGTTCTGAAAATGCGAAAGCGGAAATAAGCGCACAATACACGGAACTAATAACCACCCTGAACGGAATAGTGAAAACAGCACTTAGTGAAAAACTAAGGATAGTGAAAGATACTGAACCGGATGTGGTTAATTTGGCTGTGGATTTAGCT
>CAILUR010000160.1 GCA_903837445.1 uncultured bacterium
CACAGCAAAGCCAGCAAACATTACAAAAAAGCCAGCTCCCAGATAAATAATAAGCGCGGTAGAAAAATTCACACGGGTGCTTATGATAGCCAGCGCTGACATTATTATAGAAAGCAATATCAACAACGCTACTGTTTGTGTTTTGCTTAACCCAAGCATAACCAATCTCTGTGCCAAATGGTCATTTGAACCGTGAAGCGGAAGCATCCCTTTACTTACTCTGATAAAGGAGACCAGCGTGGTATCAAAAATAGGGACAATGAGAATCAAGATAGGCGCTAAAACAGCTATGTAATTTATAGTGGAATAGCTCTCATTAAGTGCGAGGGAGGAAAGCATAAACCCTAAAAACAAAGCGCCTGCATCTCCCATATATATTTTTGCAGGGGGTTTATTGTAAATAAGAAAACCTAAGACAGCTCCAAACAGAGCAATGGCCGGAATCATATCATTTATTCTTCCTGCAAAGGCAGCCATTATAAAAAATGCCAGTGCAGCGACTGCTGCTACCCCTCCAGCGAGGCCATCCATTATATCTATTATATTTATAGCATTGGTAATCCCTATGACCCATAGCACAGTAAGCCCTATATTTAAAATATTATTATCCATAAATTTTATATGTAAATTTACTCTGACCAGCACCAGCGCCACTGCAAATTGTACGCCAAGCCTCAGGTAAGCAGAAAGGTTGTAAAGGTCATCCAGAAACCCCATTACCAGCATAATAAAAGCGCCAATCATAATCCCGTATACTCCGTGAAAGGTCTGGTGTAAGATAAACTTTGCGGCAATAACGGGAATTAAAAAGGCTAAAAATATAGCAATCCCGCCCAAATATGGCACAGATTTTTTATGTCTTTTAAGGCCCTGGTTTGGCTTATCCATTACCCCAAAAGTAAAAGCTATTTTTATCGCCGCAGGCACAAATATAATGGAAAGAATAAAAGCGCACACAGCAATAATCACATATTCCATAAGCCCTCCGTTATTTCTAATTATTATCTTTACTTTTCCATATTATACAATTTTCATCATTATATATCATGCGCGCTTCCTTTTCCATAAAATCCTTGAACTCCTTTGAAAAAATAAATCTATATACCTCGGCATAGCCACCGGTTTTCAACCTTGTCAATTCTGTAAAGTTTACCAGCGTCAGGTCAGTGTCCCTTATTTTTTCTTTAAGGTTTTTGGCAAAACCGCTGTCATTAAATACCGTACCCGCAATTGTCCTGTGGTCACAATAATATGTCCGCCCTTCACCGATAAACAGGACTTTCCCGTTTTTTGGGAGGGCTATTTTATCAATAAACTGAGTTGCCTTGTAATATGAAATTTTTTCCGTTAGATATTGATTTGTGTTTTTCGTAAAGATAGTTAAAGGTTGTAAATATTTTTCTCCAAAATACACCACAGTCCCCATTTGAAATATTATTAGAGTGGTCAACAATACCGTACTCCATATATTTTTATTTTTCTCAGTGAATACTGCAATGAGCACCAGTGCCAACACACAAGGGGTCAACAAAAACCGCAGGACTTCCCCAGTAAAAAACCAAACGGTGAACATACTTCCCGAGAAAAATATTATCCCCCCCAGTCCGCCTATGCCTGTAACAAGAAGTAAAAGGGGCGCTACTATAATTGCCGGTGACAATACATCTCCTCCAAAAAGCTCGCTTTTAAAAATAAGATAAAACGGCGAGAGTAGAAAGTTTTTTATATTATGTTCAAGCCCAAAGCCCTTTACATGAGAGACATAATTTCCAGCCGCATTTGCCATATCCGATACCGAAGCGAAACAACCTGAAAAGAAAGGATACACAGGATTGCCTGTCCACAAAAAGTTCCGTACTGCAAAAGGAATGAACATACCTATAGGCAATAAAATTGGAAACAAAAGCATAGAGAGTTTCATTTTTCCTCGGATACATAAATAGAGCATATATATTAAAGCCGTTGAATATACTATTACCCCCGTATATTTTGCCCCATTTGCTCCCGTAAGCATAAGGGCGAGCACAAACGCCGTTTTAAAGTCCATTTGTGAGTTTTCTTTGCCAGCTTTTATCAATATAAATATGGCTGTCAGTTCAAAAAAAGCCAGAGGCATTTCAGCTGTCACTCTTGAAAGATTAAGAAAAAATAATGGAAAAGTAAAAATCAAAAGTAATGCGTGTTTTACATTCCCTTTTAATTCCGTGGTTAAAGCCGCCACAGTGAAAAGCAACATTATTCCAAACATAGCCTGATATAACTTTACCGCCGTATGTCCTCCGAGCAATAAAAACGGCACATAATCAGCAGAAAGCAATGCCGGGAAATAAGAGAAAATATTATCCGGCATATTTACAATCCCACCTGCCCTTATCCAGCCCTGTGGCACTGCCAAGTGATAGACCAAAGAATCGTAATACACTGGAGGCAAAAGCACAGCGCACAATACATACCCAAGAAATAAAAGGAATAAGCTTTTGATTAAAACAGAAAGAGGACTTAATTTTTCTTGAAACTTTTTTATTACATATGCTTTTATTTCAAAAACAATTTCCGTTATTTCTTTGAAAAACAAATTTGCGCCCGCAGCCATAAACACAAGTACAGAAAAAATATTATATGCCCCTGGAATAACCCCCGCAATAAATATAAAAGTCCCAAAAATTACACTCGCAGCTGCAAAGGCATAGGGGTATTTCATAATTGGAGAAACCTTTATTTTTACCACTTTTAAAAACCATATTCCAGCGGCCAAATAAACTGTCAGCCCCAAAA
>CAILUR010000161.1 GCA_903837445.1 uncultured bacterium
ATCATCACAGAAGAAATTTTTTCGAGGGGCATATCAATCAGGTTAAAAACTATGCCATGCACAGGGGTTATTTTGTAAAACGGTTCCCAGAAACCTCTTTTAGAGTGTCCTATTTTTTGCCAACTTTCTTTGTGGCATATCTTGCCGTTTTGCTTTTTTCTTCTTGGAGTTTAAATGGTTTACCACTTATTATAATGGCGCTACCTATGGCAGCTTACTTAATACTGCTTTTAATAGACGGACTTAGAGTAAAGAACCTACAGGCTGGGGCATACACCATGCTGGGCATATTTGTCACACATGTGTATTATGGTATTTATTTTATGATGGGACTATTATCTGCAAGATTGAAGGAAGCAAAATAGGTAATAAGAATAGACTTTACATTTTGAAATAAAAGGAGAATAACTGATGAAAGTAATGATATCATATCCACCGCTTGAGGGCAAAGGGACACCCACTCTGGGGCAAAACAGGCAGTTTCAGTGGTTTCACAATCCATCGTTTATTTATCCTATGGTGCCAGCCTCTGCTGCGACACTTTTGCAGTCAAAAGGGTATGACACTATTTATAATGATTCTATAGCAGAAGGGTTGTCATGGGAACAATACGAGAAACTTTTGATATTTGAAAAACCTGATTTGATAGCAATGGAAACAAAAACGCCAGTGGTAAAATTACATTGGGCAATAATAGCAAAAATAAAAAAAATACTTCCTCAGGTAAAAATTGCGATCATGGGAGACCATGTCACAGCGATGCCTGAAGAAACTATGTTAAATTCGGAAGTGGATTTTGTTATTACAGGTGGGGACTATGATTTTGCGGCGCTGAGCATAGCGGAAGTAATGTCTGGAAAAGGGGAATATGAGACAGGGATTTGGTACAGGGAAAATGGAGATATAAAAAATACTGGGAAATTTGAGTTGAACAATGATTTAAATTCACTGCCTTTGATAGACAGAGACTTAACTAAATGGAAATTATACGGAGAAAAGTTTTTCAAATACAATCCGCATACCTATACAATGATAGGCCGCGACTGCCCATGGGCGAAATGTAAGTTCTGCTCGTGGACCACACTTTTTCCAAAGTTTAGAACTGGTTCTCCAGAGCGACTTCTTGGGGAAGTGGATATGCTCGTAAAAAAATATGGAATTAAAGAAATCTTTGATGACACAGGAACTTTCCCAGGTGGTGAGTGGCTTAAAAAATTCTGTGCGGGAATGATAGACAGGGATTATAAGATGTCACTTATGGGTAATTTTCGATTCGATTATATTAAACCTGAACTTGCAAAAGTTATGAAAAAAGCAGGATTCCGACTTATGAAATTTGGTTTAGAGTCAGCAAATCAAAAAACGCTTGATATGCTGGACAAGGGGACCACCCTTGAAATAATAGAAAACGGCTGTAAAATCGCAAAAGATGCGGGACTTGGGGTACATCTTACCGTCATGGTAGGATACCCGTGGGAGACT
This sequence comes from uncultured bacterium, assembly GCA_903837445.1. Taxonomy (GTDB): domain Bacteria; phylum Oederibacteriota; class PGYV01; order PGYV01; family CAILUR01; genus CAILUR01. The sequence goes on from CAILUR010000161.1 coordinate 1,483, forward strand.
CGTGACGATGCGACTCGCACACTTGACCTGGCAAGGAAGCTATTGGACAAGGGACTGGCAGATATGCTTCAGGCAACCGTGGTTATGGCATATCCAGGCACCCCGCTATATACGGATGCTGTAAAAAACGATTGGCTCAGATATAAGCCAGGTGAGTGGGAGAAGTTTGATATGACGGATCCAGTTTTCAAAACACCGGATATGACTCCTGAAGAAGTGGTAGCAAAATGTAATGAAATATATAAGGCCTTTATGACGCCAAAGTTTATGCTAAGACAGGTGGCGCAGATACGCACTTTAGAGGATTTTACTTTTCTTTTCAAGGCAGGAAAAGCGGCCATTGGGCATATTCTTGATTTCAGTAAAATAAGAAAATAAGCCTTTTGTTTTGGCAAACATATTTTTTTTGTTGACAATAGTACCTTATTTTATTATACTTTGATTTCTGTAATAACCCGATTTAACGGAGCCGAGATAGCTCAGTCGGTAGAGCAGTGGACTGAAAATCCACGTGTCGGCGGTTCAAGTCCGTCTCTCGGCACCATTTTTTTGTATTTTAATAAAGTATTAAACTGCTTTGTTAAAATAAGGCCGACGTAGCTCAGTCGGTAGAGCAACTGATTCGTAATCAGTAGGTCACCGGTTCAATTCCGGTCGTCGGCTCCATTTTGTATGTGGAGCATGACTTGTTTTGCGTGACTAAAATGAAAAATAAATAAAGGCAGTGAATATCAGGAGGTGTTATTTTGGCTATAGTGATTAGATTGAAAAGAATGGGAAAAAATAAATCTGCGTTTTATCGTGTAGTCGCGGCAGATGAAAAACGTTCCGCAAAAAGTGGTCCATATATTGAAGATTTGGGACATTATAATCCGGAATCGAATCCTGCGGGGCTCGTGATTGACGAAGCAAAAGCTTTGAAGTGGCTCAAAAATGGAGCCAGACCTACAGTTACCGTAAAATCCATATTTAAAAAACTTGGAATTATGGATAAGGCAAAAGCCTCGGTAAAATGAAAGCACTGTTGACTTATGTCTCAAGTTTGATTGTAAATGAAAAAGATAAACTTGTCATAAAAGAGCAGGATGATGGATTTGTTAGAAAATATACTGTCAATGTAGCGAAAACTGATACGAAAAGCATAATAGGACGCGAAGGTATGACGATTAAAGCAATACGCTCTATGGTAAGTATGGCATCAATAAATAAAGGGATAAAGAAAAAAATCCCCATAGAAATACTTGATGATGAATGCGTATAGATATACTGACAATTTTTCCTGAGGTCTTTGAGAAGCCCCTTGATTTTGGAATGATAAAAAGGGCGAAAGAAAAAGCAGGAGTTGAGTTTAACGCGATAAATCTGCGCGACTTCACTCATGACAAACATAGATCTACGGATGATGTGCCTTTTGGTGGTGGAGAAGGAATGGTGATGAAAATAGAACCTTTCTTTGAAGCCCTGCAAGGTATAAAAAAAGAAACTACGAAGGTGCTGCTTATGAGCGCCTCTGGTAAAAAACTGACTCAGAAAAAGCTGATGGCGCTCTCGAAAGAAACGCACTTGGTTTTTGTCTGTGGTAGATATGAAGGGTTTGATGAAAGGGCAATGCAATTTGTGGATGAAGAAATATGTATCGGAGATTATGTTTTGAGCGGCGGAGAGTTTGCGACGCTTGTAATAATCGAAGGTATGATGAGACTTATTCCTGGAGTGCTTGGAAACGAAGAATCGTCTATAATCGAATAATTCACAACCGAGATATTGTATTACCCGCACTATACGAGGCCG
>CAILUR010000162.1 GCA_903837445.1 uncultured bacterium
CTTCGGCATCTTTTTGTGAATATACTTCATCCTCTTCAAAAGTCGCATAGGCCTGACTATACAACGAGTGTTCTGATTTTTTTCCAGCAGGATATATTCCGCCTTTGTAAAGTTTCAGCCTCACTGTCCCTGTTATGGTCTCTTGCGTTTTATCTACAAAGGCACTCAACGCTTCCCGAAAAGGCGCAAACCACATACCATTATAAACAAGCTCAGCAAACCTATGTCCAATGTCTATCTTAAAATGGCGGGTGTCCCGGTCCAAACATATTTCTTCAAGCTCCCTGTGCGCAAAAAATAAAAGACTGCCACCTGGAGTTTCATATACGCCACGCGACTTTATTCCCACGAGCCTGTTCTCCACCATATCGGTATAGCCAATCCCGTGTTTGCCGCCTATTTTATTAAGTGCTTCAAAAAGCGCGAGAGGTTTCATTTTCTTGCCGTTTACCGAAACTGGAATTCCTTTTACAAAATCTATTGATACATATTCCTCTTTATTTGGGGCATCTTTTGGGGCTGTAATTTTGCTTAAGATATTTTCAGGCGGTTCATTCCACGGATTTTCAAGAATCCCACCTTCGTGTGAAATATGTAAAATATTATCATCTTCAGAATAAGGTTTCTTTTTTGTTACTGGCACTTCTATGTTATGTGCTTTCGCATACTCTATTTCCTCTGTCCTGGACTTGATAGTCCACTCCCGCCATGGGGCTATTATTTTCAAATCAGGCGCCAACGCTTTATAGGTCAATTCAAACCGCACCTGGTCGTTTCCTTTTCCAGTGGCTCCGTGGCAGACCGCATCAGCGCCATGTTTGCGCGCCATTTCTACTTGCACTTTTGCGATTAAAGGCCGGGCAATAGAAGTTCCCAGCATATATTTTTCTTCATAAAGACTTCCAGCTTTTATCATAGGAAATATATAATCTGTTATAAATTCTTCCCGCACATCCACCACATAAGATAAATCCGCTCCGCTGGAAAGCGCCTTTTTACGAGTCTTTTCAAAATCATCCACCTGCCCCACATTTACAGCACAGCATATGACTTCACACCCAACATAGTTTTCTTTCAACCACGGCACAATAATAGATGTGTCCAGTCCTCCGGAATAAGCCAAAACTACTTTTTTAACATTTTTTTTCATAAGTTATTATCTCCTCATTTTCGTTTCATATGCGAATTTCGATTTCCAAGTTTTAATGTTTGTTTTCAACTTTAAAAGCCTGACTCTAAAACTTTTTATTATCTTCCCATCAACAGTGCTAAAATTCCCTTCTGCGCGTGAAGCCTGTTCTCTGCTTCATCAAAGGCCACTGAGTTTGGGCCATCTATGATTTCATCCGTTATCTCTTCCCCTCTGTGCGCTGGCAAACAATGCATTATGAGATGATCAGGCCTCGCGTTTTTCACAAGCGCTGCATTTAACTGATACTTCTGAAACTTATTTTTTCTGGCCTCGGCTTCCGCTTCCTGCCCCATACTTGCCCAGACATCCGTGTAAACCACATCCGCATTTTTTACTGCCGCGACAGGGTCATTGGTAATAGTGAGTTCTGTCTTATTTTTTTCCGCAAGAGCTTTCGCTTTTTCCACCACTGCTTTATCTGGTTCATAGCCTTCAGGGGTAGCAATGCGCAAATTCATTTCCATTTTAGGCGCCCCAAACATCCACGAATTACAGACATTATTTCCGTCTCCCACATAGGTGACCGTAAGCCCTTTTAATGTCTTCTTTTTATCTTTTATAGTCAACATATCCGCAATAATCTGACACGGATGTGAAAAGTCCGTAAGCCCGTTTATCACAGGTACCGTGGAATGGCGTGCCAGTTCTACCACCTCTGTATGGTCGAAAGTCCTTATCATTATTCCGTCCACATACCGGGACATAACGCGGGCTGTATCTGCTATGGTCTCGCCTCGTCCAAGTTGAAGGTCGTTTGCACTTAAAAATATCGCCCCGCCACCCAGTTGAAACATGCCTATCTCGAAAGACACCCGAGTCCTGGTAGATGCTTTTTTAAATATCATAGCCAGCGATTTTCCCATAAGCGGCAGAAACATTTCTTTCATTTTCTGCTTTGAGCGAATCATTTCCGCCACATTCAAAATCAATTCAATCTCATCTTTAGTCATATCCTCAAGTGAGATTAAATCTTTCTTACTAAGTTTTGTAATCATACCTTTTTCCTCCAAAAATATTTATTCCTCAGCCTAAAACTTTTTTTAAAACTTCCAACCCTTTATCCATTTCCGCTTTAGTAATAGTCAGTGGTGGCGTTATCCTTATTACATTCATTCCAGCCGAACCAATAATAAGTCCTTGCTTCAGGGCTTCCGCCACTATTGCATCCCCTTTATCTTTTACTTCCACCCCTATTAAAAGTCCTGTTCCTCGCACTTCTTTTATATTATAACTTTTCATTTTTTTTATACTCTTCATTATGTATTCGCTTTTTTTATTAACTTGTTTTAAAAAAGCAGGACTTTTAATTTTTTTCAAAAGCACTTCTCCTGCTGCACAGGCCACAGGATTTCCTCCCATAGTGGTGCCGTGGTCTCCGAAAGTAAAGACCTCGCTAATTCCTTTGGCAATAATCACCGCCGACAGTGGCAGTCCTCCTCCCAATGCCTTCCCCAGTGTCATAATATCTGGCACCGCATTAAAATACTCATAGCCGAAAAGTTTTCCAGTCCTGCCCAGCCCTGTCTGCACTTCATCAAAAATCAAAAGCACATTTTTTTCCTTGCAGAGCGTTTTAAGTTTTTTTAAAAAATCCGTCGGTGGCACTATTATTCCACCCTCTGCCTGCACTGGTTCTACAAGTACTGCGCAGGTCTTCTCATCTATCTTGCGTTTCACATCTTCTATATCGCCAAACTTAGCATATTCAAAACCTGGTGCCGGTGGATTTAAATATTTGTGAAATTTCTCCTGCCCAGTGGCAGTCAGTGTAGTCACTGTCCTGCCGTGAAAAGAATTATAAAAAGAGATTACTTTATTCGCGCCGTTTTTCTTTATTATGCCCCATTTACGGGCTATTTTAAGCGCTACTTCATTTGCTTCGGCTCCTGAGTTGACAAAAAACACCTTGTCTCCAAAGGAATTTTCCACAAGAATTTTTGCGAGTTTCACCTGTGTCTTCATATAAAACAAATTGGACAAATGAATTATTTTTTTTGCCTGCGTATTTATGGCCTTTATGACAGCCGCATTGTTATGTCCAAGGGCATTGACAGCGATTCCGGAAAAAAAATCTACATACTGTTTTCCGCCAGCATCCGTCAGAGTCGCGCCTTGTCCCTTTTCAAAGACTACATCGTAGCGTTTGAAGGTATTCCCTATGTATTTCTTGTCGTCAGCTTTTGTATTTTTCATATTCTCCCGCCTTAGTTTTACTTTACTATCTCTGTCCCTATACCCTCGTTTGTAAATATTTCTAAAAGCATAGAGTGCTCTGTCGTGCCATTTATAATATGTACTTTGTGTACTCCCGCTTCGACCACTTTTTTTGCAGAATTGATTTTCGGAAGCATTCCCCCGCTTATCTGCCCGTTTTTTATATTTTTATTTATATCTTTTATTTTTATGGTATGCGCATATTTACCATTCAACTTTACTCCATCCGTATCCGTTACATAAATAAGCTTGTCGCATTTTACAGCGATGGCTATTTCTCCCGCCGCAGTATCCGCATTTATGTTGTAGCCGTGTCCTTTTTCATCTACCCCTATCGGTGCGATTACTGGAATGTAGCCGTTTTTTTCCAGGGTCTCAAGCAGTTCCGTATTTACCTTAACCACTTCGCCCACAAAACCCAAATCAATTCCATCTTTTTTCTTTTTCTTCGCCATTAAAAGATTCGCATCTTTGCCATTTACTCCGATAGCTTTGAGCCCATGCATATTCAAACTTTTTACAATCTGTTTATTGACTTTCCCAGTCAATACCATTTCTACCACTTCCAGTGTTTTTTCATCTGTCACACGATGCCCTTTTATAAAAATAGGTTTCATGCCAAGTTTTTCTATCATTTCGTTTATATCGTCCCCACCACCATGCACTATTATGAGTTTTACTCCCACATAACTCAAAAGTGCCAAATCCTGCATAAACAAGTCCTTGTATTTTTCTTCTGTCATAGCGGCTCCACCATATTTTATGACAAAAGTAGCCCCGGAAAAGTTTTTCATGTAAGGAAGTGCCTCAATCAATACCCGTGCTTTTTGTATGTACTTTTCCATGTGCCGCCTCCGCTCCCGAATAAATAGCATAAAACAATAAAGAAAACCCTTTATTTAAAGGTTTATATCAGAAATAAATTATATCATATTTAATAATTCTTTTGCAACTATAAATACCCATAAAATTCATTGGGCTGTCTTCCTACATATATTGTGAGGTTTCTTCCTCCCTATTAGCCTTAAATTAACCTTAACTTTCTGATTGACATATAATTTGCTTGTGCTATATTCTTAAAGGATATAGTTATTTAAAAGCACTTAGATTTGACAATATACCCTGCGGTGTTCGTGAAGAAGCAAATATTTTGGCCTAACACACATTAAACGGGAGCCAGCTATACGCGTCTTGCGTATTTTTCGTAACAGAAAGATACCTTTTAAACGCGTCAAACAAGGCGCCCACCTGTTTTTTGAGGCCCAAAATTGGGTTTCTCACGACGCCAGTGCGGGGTTTAAAATTTGCGATCAATGGAGTTTAAGGGTAAATGACAACAATCTTTCTTAAAGATATATGCGCTTTTTTCGTATCTTTTCATGCAAAGAAGATTACGCCGGTTTTTCCGGAAAGCCATGGAAAAATCAGGCGTTTTTTGTTGTCAATTTAATTAACCAAATCGGTTAGCCCTTTAATCCCTTTCTCTCGCATTAATTACACAGGAGGTTTTTTATGATTCTTACTATTGTTTATGTAGTGGCAGCTCTTGCTATTGGGCTGTCTTTAGGATTTTTGTTAAGAAGACTTATCGTTGAACAGCAGATTACAAGCTCAAAATCTTATGCTGTCCAAATTATTGAGAGTGCTAAAAAAGAAGCCACTTCCATGAAAAAAGAAGCGGAGTTGGAAAACAGAGACAAGGTACTTAAAACGCAAGCCGAGTTTGATGCAAAATCAAAAGAAGAAAGACAGGAACTACAGAACCTGGAAAAACGGTTCCGTCAAAAAGAAGAAAATATCGACAAAAAAATGGACTCGTTGGACAAAAAAGAAAAGGACTTAGTCGAACGCGATCGCGAACTTAATACCATTGATAAAAAGAATAAGAAGCAAGAGGAAGAACTCTCTCGTATGGCGCAGGACCAAAAAGAAAAATTGGAGAAGATATCTGGCCTTTCAGCAGAGGCCGCAAAGGCCGAGCTGGTGGAGTCTATGCTCACTTCCGCCAAACACGAAGCGCTTTTAAACATTAAGCGTATAGAAGAAGAAACAAAAGAAACTTCGGATAAAAAAGCGCGTGAAATAATCACCACCGCCATACAAAGAATCGCAGCTGACCATTCTTCTGAAATAACCGTGTCAGTAGTGCCTCTGCCTAATGACGAAATGAAAGGCCGTATTATTGGCCGTGAAGGACGAAATATTAAAACTCTTGAAACCGAAACAGGTGTGGACTTCATAATTGACGATACTCCAGAAGCCGTCACCCTTTCAGCTTTTGATCCTATCAGGCGCGAAATTGCCCGTATCTCTTTGGAGAAACTTATTTCTGATGGAAGAATTCATCCAGGCAGAATAGAAGAAGTGGTAGCTAAAACCAAAGCAGAAATGGAACAAAAAGTAAAAGAATACGGCGAACAGGCCTGTATGGAAGCTGGTGTTCCTAATGTTCATCCTGAAATAGTCCGCCTGTTGGGCAGACTTCATTACCGTACAAGCTACGGCCAAAATGTCCTCAATCACTCTATAGAAGTATGCCACTTAGCCTCCATTATGGCCTCTGAGCTCGGCATTGACCCGACCATAGCTAAGAGAGCGGGACTTTTACACGACATTGGAAAAGCCATTGACCACGAAGTAGAAGGCACTCACATCGAACTCGGTGTGGAAGCTGCAAAGAAATACGGAGAAAGTGAAAAAGTTATTCATGCTATCCATGCCCATCACGGCGATGTAGAAACCAAAACTATAGAAGCAGTTCTTGTAAAATCTGCTGATGCCATTTCCGCAGCCAGACCTGGCGCAAGACGCGAAACTATTGAAAATTATATTAAGCGTCTTGAAAAGCTCGAAGGTATCGCCTCTTCATTTGAAGGTGTACAAAAAGTTTTCGCGATACAGGCAGGTAGAGAAATTAGAATTATAGTCCAGCCTGAAGCCATAGATGATATGAAGGCCTATCAGCTTTCAAAAGATATTGCAAAAAGAATAGAGCAGGAACTCGAGTACCCGGGCCAGATAAAAGTCACGGTAGTGCGCGAAGTCCGCGCTGTAGATTACGCAAAATAAGATAACTGCGGTTTAGAGTTCCGGGTTCATAAGTTTTGAGTCTAAGTTTCACTCAAGACACTGAACTCGGAACCCGAAACCCTGACCCCTAAGAGGCGCTCATGCTTAACATCCTTTTCATAGGTGACATCAACGGCAGACCAGGCAGAAATGCCGTAAAACAGCTTGTCCCAAACCTTATCTCCGAAAAAAAAATAGATTTCGTGATTGCCAACGGTGAAAATTCCGCTGGTGGGTTTGGTATTACCAAAGATGTCTTTGATGACCTTATGGCTGCCAGAATAAATTGCGTCACTATGGGAAATCACATTTGGGACAAGAAAGATTCTATGGGCCTCATTGATTCCGAAAAAAGAATAATAAAACCAGCCAATATGCCTCCTGGCACTCCAGGAAATCCTTATGGTATTTTTTCAATAGATAAAAACGGAATAGAGATTAAAATCGGCGTAATCAATTTAATAGGAAGAGTCTTTATGTCCCCTATGGACTGCCCTTTTCGTACCGCAGATAAAATAGCGGATGAAATAAGAAAAACTACAAATATAATTTTTGTAGATATGCACGCCGAAGCCACTTCAGAAAAAATGGCATTGGGCCACTATCTCGACGGAAAAGTCACCGCAGTCGTAGGCACTCACACTCATGTCCAGACCTCTGATGAGCGCGTTCTCGCGGGTGGTACTGGTTATATGACAGACGCTGGCATGACAGGTTCTTTCGATTCTGTTATAGGCATTAAAAAAGAAATTATTATAAAAAAGTTCCTAACGGGCATTCCAGATAAATACGAAGTCGCAGAATTAGATGTGCATTTTAACGGAGTCATATGCACTATTGATGAAATTTCAGGAAAAACAATTAGGTTGGAACGCTTAGACATAAAATACGAAAAAAGCTGATTTCCCAAAAACTTTCTCTTACTCTGCCATAGTCTTTCCAAAAGTAAGCATTTTCTTTACGATATTCTCATCTGGGGCCTCGCAATATATGCGGAGTAGCGGTTCTGTCCCTGAAAAACGAAACAAAAGCCACATATCATTCCCAAAAATAAACTTTGTCCCATCTATTTTATTTGTAGTTTTAATTTTATTCCCCAACACCTGTCCTTCTTTTTCCAGCAGTGCCACCCTTTTAACTATTTCTGCTCTTTTATTTGCCTCAAACTCGACATCTATTCTATCGTATTTATACTCGCCATACTTTGTTTCAAGTGTTTTAATTATCTCAGTTAGTGGTTTCTTTTCTTTGCCTACAAATTCGGCCAACATAAGATTTGACATTATGCCATCACGCTCGGGCAGATAATACCCAAAACCTGTGCCTCCACTTTCTTCCCCACCAATTACATTTTTTTCTTTTATCATTATATCGGCGATATACTTAAATCCTATTGGAACTTCCGTGAGCTTAACTCCACACTCTTTTGCTACTCGGTCCAGTAAAAAAGTTCCTGAAACAGTCCGAATAAAATTGCCATTGAATTTTTTATATTTTATGTGATACAAAAGAATAAGCACCAAAGCCTTATGTGCACTTAAAAAATTACCCGCATTGTCCACTACTCCCATTCTGTCCCCATCTCCATCTACTGCAAGCCCTATATCTGCTTTCTCTTTCTTTACCGTCGCAAATAATTCTACGAGATTAGGTTTTATAGGTTCGGGATTTATGCCACCAAAGAGCGGCTCCCGATAATTTCTGATAGCCTTTACCTTTCCTTTGAGCAGGCTTTCCATATATCCCGCGCCAGACCCATACATACAGTCAACGACAATACTCAAGCCGCTTTTATTTATCGCCTTGATATCTACAAATTTACTAATATCTTTAAGATATTCCTCATCGTAATTTATTACCTTTACTTCTCCTTTTGCTTCCTTCGGCTTTACTGGGTTCTCAATAAATTCTTCAATTTTAGTTGTTTCCGCGCTTGAGATTCCAGCGCCATATGAATTTTTTATTTTAAATCCATTGTAAGTTGCGGGGTTATGACTTGAAGTGATCATAATTCCGCCGTCTAATTTTAAATTTTTAACAGTCCACGACACTAAAGGAGTCGGCACGGGTTTATTAAAAAGGTTTACAGTAAATCCAGCTTTTTTTAAAAGTTCAGCAGAAAAAGCAGCATAGGTTTCAGATAAAAACCGCGTGTCATACCCCAGTGCTATTTTTGGAGTTTTCTTTTTTCCTTTCATATACTCTGCATAGGCCAGTGTCACCTTTGAAAGATTTTCAAAGGTATATTCTTCGCCTATTTTAGCTCGCCACCCATCAGTCCCAAACTTAATTGCCATTTACATTGCCCCTGTGCCTGACTTAGTAAACTGTGTCATTTTGGTGCCATCGCCTATCGCCGCATTATCAATCACGCAGTCCGATTGAATCTCACACCCCTTACCTATAATGGAATTTTTAATGGTGACATTTTCACCTATCTTTACATTGTCCCAAATAATACAGCGTTCAAGGTTACTATTTTTTCCTATTTCTGTGTGATTTCCTATTATTGTCAGAGGATTCATTGTGACCTCTCCAATATTGCAAAAATCTCCTATGACTATTGGCCCGCGTAGAGTAGCTTTGCGATGGACCACTGTCTTATTTCCTATTTTTACATCCCACTTCATTTTCTTTTTAAACGCCACTTCCACCTTAAACTTTTTTTCAAGAATGTCAAAATTTGCCTGAGTGTATTTATCAATTCTGCCTATATCTAACCAATACGAATCCGACTTATATGCCATAACCGTTTCGCCTTTGGCGAGAATCTCCGGAAACACCCCGCGTTCCAGCGAATAATTTTTCCCAGCAGGGATATACTTCAAAATTCTTTTATCAAACATATAAATTCCAGCATTTATCCACTTACTTTTTATGTCTGTCCATGTGGGTTTTTCAATAAAACTCTTAATACGGTTTTTTTCATCCGTATTTACAAGCCCATAGGCAGTAGGATCTGCTACTTCGTGTAGCGAGATACTGGCTATGGCTTTATTAGTGGTGTGAATTTCTAAAAGTTTTTTTAAGTTTATATCAGTGAGAATATCTCCGTTCATAACTATCATAGTATCATCAAAATACATTTCAGCGTTTTTTACGGCGCCGCCTGTCCCCAGCGGGGTGTCTTCCATAACATACCTGATATTCATTCCATATTCTTTGCCTGTGCCCATAATATGTTTTATCCTGTCTGGCAAATGACATATGCTCAAAATTACTTCTTTTATTCCGTGTCTTTTCAACACATCTAGTTGATACCTAAAAAATTGTCTATTCACTATTGGGACAAGACTCTTTAAAGTGTTCGTAGTAAGCGGCCGCAGGCGCGTGCCTTCTCCACCGATAAGAATAAGTGCTTTCATAAGACCTCCCAGATAATTAGGTTTCTAAATTTTTTCCCAGAACCTTTTTTATTTATTTAGAAAGTAAGCATAAGTGTTTTTAATGCCAGTTTCCAGAGAAGTGATTGGCTTCCAATTCAATATTTTTTTGGCTTTCTTTATATCCAGATAATTAGCTAAAAGATCCCCTTCTCTAAACGGTCCATTGGCAGGCTCTTTTTTATATCCAGTCACTTTTTTTATTGCTGCAAAGAGTTGCTTTACATTGGTAGGTTTGCCTGTCCCTATGTTTATTTCGTTATTGTCACCGCGGGTCAGGGCTGCCACATTTGCTCGCGCCACATCTCCCACATAGACATAATCCCGAACACATATTCCGCCGCCAAATATCATAGGCACAGCGCCTTCCATTATTTTTTTTATAAATATTGCCACCACTCCGGCTTCACCGTGTGGAATTTGTCTTGGTCCATACACATTTGAATACCGCAAAATTGTATATTTCATATTATGCTGCGCCGCGTAAAATTTTACATAAAACTCCCCAGCGGTTTTACTAATGCCATAAGGGGTCTTGGGGTCCATAGGCAAGGTTTCAGCTGCCGGTAGTTTTTTCGGTTCTCCATACACTGTCCCCCCACTGGAAATAAATATTATTTTTTTCACTTTATTGTCTTTAGCGGCATCCAACACATTTATCAGCCCTTTTATATTTATATCCGCATCGTGTGCTGCATTTATAACCGAATCTGGCACGCTTATCTGCGCCGCATGATGACATATTAAATCAATTTTTTCTTTGTTTACAATTCCCGACAATTTAGTATCTCGTATATCTACCTTATAAAACTTTGCCTTTTTATTGACATTTTTCATATCCCCCATATAAAGGTTGTCAACAATAATTACTTTATTTCCTGCAGCAATAAAAGCATCCGCCACATTAGACCCAATAAAACCCGCACCACCCGTTACCATTATATTCATAAAACCTCCGTAGATAGTTTTTAATATTCCCAATTCCAAGAAAGTTTTTCTCCTGGAACCTGGAACTTGGAACCTGAAACTTGTTTTTAGTACGCCGTCGTATGGTGAAAAAGTTCAAGCATTGTTCTTATTATTATTTTTATATCAAACCATAATGACCAGTTTTCAATATAATATAGGTCATATTTTACTCTTTCTTCTATAGAAGTATTTCCTCTTAAACCGCTAATGGCTGCCCACCCCGAAATCCCTGCTTTTACTTTATGCCTTTCCATATATCTTGGAATAGTCTTACTGAACTGCTTAACAAAATGAGGCCTTTCTGGTCTCGGCCCTACTACACTCATATTACCAAAAAAAACATTTAAAAACTGCGGCAATTCATCAATACTCGTTTTTCTTATAAAAGTTCCAAAAGCTGTTCTCCGCGGATCATCTTTCCTGGCCCAGACAGGCCCACTTTTATTTTCCGCACCAGATTTCATACTTCTAAATTTATACATAAAAAAAAGTTTGTTATTTTTGCTGATTCTTTCCTGTTTATAAAAAACAGGTCCAGGAGAAGTGGTTTTAACCAAAATAGCTACCACAATTAATAATGGGGAAAGCACAAGCAATATAAAAAACGATGCCACAATATCAAAGGTCCTTTTAATA
>CAILUR010000163.1 GCA_903837445.1 uncultured bacterium
CCCATCCACCCACACATAGAAATTCTCTGCCGCTCCACTGCATTAAGCATAGCGCCTGAGTTTAGGGTTTCTATCGCATCTAATACCAGTTTATCTTTTTCCCGTGCCGCCTAAGCGCTTTCATAATGCGTCAAATCAGTAGAAGATATAAGCATTACCTGTTTTCCTTTTATTGCGTCCGCTATACACTCTGCGGTTTTTTTCAAAGCGGCTATATCATATTCAGCAAAAGCAATGGGCACAAAAGTGAACTCTTTTTTTAATACTTGTAAAAAAGGTAATTGTACTTCTATGGCATGCTCGTGCATATGCGCTTTGTAATCATCTATTATAAGTTTTGCATTCAAGGCTTCCGCACGGACAAGAATTTCTCCCGCTATGTCCCCGTTGATTTTGACATCTCCAAGCGGGGTGCGCCAAGTCCCAGCGCTCATAAGAGAAATGGGATAGCCCAAACCTGTATGATTGGGACAAAGAATAATGAAAGTATCGGGGAGTTTGACTGCAGAGTAAACCGCTCCTGCCACAGCACCAGAATAAATATAACCTGCATGTGGCACCATAATGCCCAAGGCGGATTTTTTTTCACCCTTGTATGACAGAAAATTTTTAAGTTCTTTTTTCAAGTCCTCAGGATTTTCCTCATAAAACCTTCCCGCAACCACGGGCTGGCGAAGCAGCATTCCTTCCCTCCTGTACTGTCAAAAATATGCCTAATATTAACCTATAAAAACATTTTTGACAAGTCAGCAAAGACGCGGTCTCACAATTAAATTTGACAAACCCACGGGTTTAAAATACAATTCTATTTAAGTCTAATTGCTAAGGAAACTATATGCTGAAAAAATATATCTCAAAGAGCTTAACTCTGTGTCTCTACTCGGTTTTTTTCCTCGTGCCTTTGACCTTTTGGCTTTTTACCAACGAGAGTTTTGACACTCCCAAAGCTACTGTATTTTATGTTTTTACCTGTCTGATTACCTGCCTGTTCTTTGCGAAAGCTTTTTTAGACGGCGCACTTAAAATAAAATACACAGCCCTTTCATTTCCTGTTTTGGGACTTGTTTTGGCTTACCTTTTATCTTTTTTAATGGGCCTTATTATTAACAAAACTGCTGCCCCCATATATTGGCAATTTGTAAAACCTATTATGGCAGGAGCCTTACTTTATTTTATAATGGTCTCTGCTATGCCTGAAGCTTCTGGCTGGCGGCTTATTTTCATAACCCTTTTATCGCATTTTATTGTAGTAATATATGGCATTTTTCAGTATTTTGGCATTGATTTTATACAGTGGGTGTCCTTTGGCAGTGGCAGGATTTATTCCACTCTGGGAAATCCCGATTATATGGCAGCACAGTTTAGCCTGCTTATTCCTCTACTCATTGCCCTCCTTTTATCTGGACTTGGAAAAACAAAGAATTTCTTTTTAGCCCTTTTTCTCGCGGCTATGTTTTTCCTTATCGTAGTTTCTCACGGCCGTGGGGCTTGGCTCGGGGTAGCAGGGGCAGTCCTTTACTTGTTTATTTCCTTTGCCTTTATCTATGGCAAAACTTTTTTCTTTAAATATAAAACTTTTTTTATCGCCCTGGCAATTTTTCTCGTTTCCCTTTTTGCTATTTTATCCTTTCCTAACCCGCTGAACAAAAATGCCGTCTCCATAGGCGACAGACTTAAGAGCGGCTTCAACACCTCAAACGACTCTGCGGTAGTGCGACTTTTATATTGGGAGTCAGCTCTTGAAATGGTAAAACAATACCCAGTGTTTGGAATAGGCGCTGGCGGATTTTCTCTTAACACTGCTTTTTATCAGAAAAAAGTTTATGACCGTTGGCTCAAAACCGCGCCTGCTATGGCGGCAAAAATCCAACCCCATGTGGAACTTTACACGCACAATGATTTTTTACAAACTCTTGCCGAGACAGGCCTTTTTGGTTTTGGTATGTTTGCTTGGCTCTTTGCAGCTTTTATCATAATGTCTTTTTCTTCAGCACAAAAAGAAACCTCCATTTTAAAAAAGAACATTGCCTTGGGACTCTCCACTGCCGTGGTCGCATTTTTAGTCAATGGGCTTTTAAACTTTCCTTGGAGAGTTGTCCCTACCCAAATTCTTATGTGGACGCTTATTTCATATTTTTCTCTCACTGAAATCAAAAAAGAAAAAACTTTCAAACTCCACTCCCCTGTGCTGGCTTTTATTATGTTGCCTCTCGCTATGGGTTTGGCTTCGCTTCAGACCGGAGCTTTATACGCCAATATACTCATAAAACAAGGACAAACTTTTTTTACACAGGCCAATTACAAAGGCGCAATCCAAAGTTTTGAAAAAGGAATAAAAACTTTTCCTCGTGGCACTGACTTAATAGAACTCTATCTTTATGCTGGAAATGCTTATACTTCAAGCACTAATTTAAAAGCCGCCATTGCCTCTTATAAAAAAACCCTCATTATTTTTCCAAACTTTATAGAAGGGCATTATAACCTTGGAAATGTCTATATGAATAATAAACTGACTGATGAAGCCATAACAGAATATGAAAAAGTGCTGGCTTTGAATCCTAAATTTGTTGCTGCTGTCGACCACCTGGCAACTATATATTACACTCGTGGCGAGTTTATAAAAGCAAAGGATATGTATCTGCAAATCCTACAAGTCAATCCCCTTCTTTTAGAAGCGCATTATAATCTGGGCTTAGTGTATACTCTTTTAAAGGACTCTAAAAACGCTAAAACCGAATTTAGGAAAGTCTTAGAAATAAACCCCGCCTACACCCAGGCAAGACAGCGGTTAAAAAAATTAAAATAAGTTTTTCAAGGAGTCGTTATGAGTGAGCTTAGAAAAGATTTTACTGTAAAAGGAATGCACTGCCAGAGTTGTGTGCTCCTTGTCGAACGCTCCTTAAAAAAACAACCAGGCGTTAAAGAAGTCGTGGTAAACCTCACTACAGAAAAAGCCACTGTGATATATGATCCAGCCCTTGTGAAAGTTCCGCTTCTTGTCAAAGCCATAGAAGCCAACGGCTATCAAGTGGTGGCAGAAGCGGCAGGGCTCAAGGAAAAAGAAATACACGAACTCTTAATCAAATTGATAGTAAGCATTTGCCTGGCTCTGCCTGTTTTAATCTTGAGTATGGGTTTGCCACCAAATTCATTTCCCTTTCAGCCCTATCTCATTTGGTTATTTGCCACTCTTGTCCAGTTTATTATCGGCTGGCAGTTTTACAAAAATGCTTTTGCCGCTTTGAAAAGTTTTTCCACCAATATGGATACTCTGGTAGCGCTCGGTACAAGTGCCGCTTATTTTTATAGTGTTTATTTACTCTTGTCTGGGCACGGGGCTCACGGACATTTATATTTTGAAACCTCTTCCGTACTTATAACCGTAATCCTTTTAGGAAAGTTTTTGGAAGAAAAAGCCAAGACCCGCGCTTCGACTGCCATTAAAGCCCTTATGAACCTGTCCCCCAAAGAAGCGCTTGTCCTAAAAGACAGAAAAGAAATTAAAATAATTACTCAGGCCTTAGAAAAAGGCGACATTATTATTATTAAACCCGGTGATAAAATACCAGTGGATGGCACTCTGCTTGAGGGCGCTTCTTCCGTGGATGAAAGTTTACTCACTGGTGAAGCTATGCCTGTGATAAAAAATCCCGGAGATAAAGTCACAGGGGGGGCATTAAATCTCAACGGAGCTTTTACTTTTCGCGCCGACAGAGTAGGCAGTGAAACTACACTGAGCCAGATAATTAAACTTATAGAAGAGGCTCAAGGGTCAAAAGCCCCGATACAAAAATTTGCCGACACTGTGTCTTCCTGGTTTGTCCCTGCGATACTTTTAACAGCCCTGATAACTTTTTTAGCTTGGTTTTTTATAGGGCATATTGACTTTTCAAAAGCTCTGATAAATGCTGTCAGTGTCCTTGTCATTGCCTGCCCCTGTGCGCTTGGACTCGCCACTCCTACCGCTGTTATGGTGGGTTCAGGCAGAGGCGCGCAATATGGGATTTTGATAAAATCAAGTGAGGCCCTTGAATTTTCTGAAAAAATTAAATATATGGTCTTTGACAAGACAGGCACTATCACAAAAGGTATTCCCACTGTGACCGCTCTTTATGCCGCGCCTGGTTTTGACACTGAAACTATTTTATCCTTAGCGGCAGCACTGGAAGCCAAGTCCTCACACCCCCTCGCAAAAGCAGTCATTACAGAAAAACAGCGCCTCAATATTCCCGAAAGAGAACTTTCCGCTTTTGAAGCTTTGCCTGGACTTGGGCTGAGTGGAGTTTATAATAATGAAAAACTTCTTTTAGGTAATTTAAAACTTATGGAAAATGAAAAAATAGATTTGTCTGCCATAAAAACCCAAGTGGAAAAATTCGAAGCCGAAGCAAAGACAGTAATGATTTTAGCGCGTGGCATAAAAGCCGTTGGGCTTATAGCGGTCTCAGACCCTATCAAAGCAGATGCTCTGACTGTGGTAAAAGAGCTGAAAAGACGGGGTATTTCAGTATATTTGCTTACCGGAGACAATGAAAAAACCGCGACAGCTATAGCCGCCCTGGCAGGTATAGATAATGTCGTGGCAGGCGTGCTCCCAAAAGATAAAGCAGAAAAAATAAAAGCGCTACAACAAAAAGGAATTACAGCAATGGTGGGAGATGGAATAAATGATGCTCCTGCTTTAGCGCAGGCAGATGTGGGAATAGCCCTGTCCTCGGGGACAGACGCAGCTATGGAGGCTGGGAATATAGTCCTTATGAAAAATAACTTAACCGATGTAATTAAAACCTTAACTCTGAGCAAGTTTGTAATGTCAAAAATACGGCAAAATATGTTTTGGGCTTTGTTTTATAATGCGTTAGGCGTTCCACTGGCAGCTTTAGGTTTTTTAAATCCTATGCTGGCTGGGGCAGCTATGGCTTTGAGTTCGGTGAGTGTGGTGTCAAATTCCCTCTTGCTAAAAACTAAAAAGCTTTAATTTTTATATATTTTTTCTTGTTTCAGTTATGCGCCCCAAGTGAGGGCTTCTATTATAATTTCAGAATATGACGGATGAATATGCATAGTTTCTTTTACCGCTGATATTTTAATTTTATTTTTTATTATCACCGCGAGTTCGTTCATCATATCTGTTAGTTCTCCACCGACTGCCACTGCGCCAAGCAGTTCATCTTTTTTTAGGTCCACAAAAAGTTTTAAAAAGCCTGCCTCATTATTCTCCACTACTGCTTTGCCTATGGCTTTAAAAAAATATTTGTAGATTTTCAAAGTGTCAGTCGCTTTTACAGCCTGTGCCTCTGACAGTCCCACGCTTCCCAGTTGTGGAAACGAAAATACCAGTTTTGGCATATTTATATAATCTGGGGCTGGTGCTTTTTCTCCCAGTATATGTCTGACAGCGAGTTCCCCTTCTTTTGCGGCGGTATAAGCCAGTTGAGGTGTGGTAAGACAATCCCCAGCCGCGTAAATATTTGAAGTAGAGGTCTTCATCCCCTCAGAGACTTCTATAAATCCTTTTGTATTTGTTTTAACGCCTGCCGCTTCTAAGTTTAACCCAGCTGTCGCAGGCACTCTTCCTGTGGCTTCAAATATCATAGCAAAGTTGCCAGTACTGGTCCCTTGCGCATTTTCAAAAATTACTTTTCCATCACTATTTATTTCTACGACACTGGTCTTTTCAAGAATTTTAATTTTTTTCTTTTTAAACTCTCTTTCCAGTGTTCTTACTGCCTCTTCGTTTTCTCCAAAGAGCAGAGAGTCTGCTATCTCGCATATTGTAATTTCCACGCCTATATTATTCAAAAAAGAGGCATATTCACAGCCTATGACACCACCCCCGATAATAAGCGCTGAGGCTGGCGCTGCTTCCAGAGTAAATATTTTTGCTGGGTTTAAAACATTTGGCTTATCAAAAAGTCTTTTAGGCACAGCGCCCACTGTTATTAAAAAATACTTTGCAGTATATTTTTTATTCTCAGTTTCTGTCACTACCTGCACAGTGTCAGGGGAAACAAAAGAAGCTGTGCCAGTAATAAGACTAATGCCTTTCCCTTCCAGTTTTGTTTTTAACCCCAAACGAATACTGTCCACTTTTTCTAAAACAGTTTTTTTTATGGAACGATAGTCCTTGAGAGTGTGAGAGGCGTGCAAAAACCCTTTCAGCGGAATACAGCCTTCATTGAGACAGACCCCGCCTATTTTCACTCTGTCCTTTTCAATAATTGCTGTTTTCAAGCCGTGTTTTACGGCTTCCATAGCAGCTGTGTGCCCGGCAGGACCAGACCCTATTATTATTAAATCAAAATCCATTTTTAACTCCTATAAAATATATTCCACATTTTCACCAGTAAGCCAAACTTCAACTCTGGTTTTTATATTATATGCTTATGTAACATTTTTATTTTAGCGTATTTTCCCACTTCCGCATAAGGTTTAAAGACAGCCCTCACAGCTTCTAAAACAGGTTCAGGCAAGCGAAGTAAATTTCTATAATCTGATTGTATTTGCATCCCCATTTGGTCCTTTAGCGTCTCTTTTGACATAGGCAGGTTTAAAAACCATACCGTTCTTTTTTCTACCACCATACGAGATAAAAGCGGTATCCCTTCAGCCCACACTACCACCTGCACATTTTTGGCAGGAATAAGCGTGTATTCCATAAAAAGTTTTTCTTTGATTTTAAAAACTTTGGACTTCATTTTAATTTCTTTAATCATAACTGGTTGTGCCAGTTTTTCCACTTCCAGATACTTTCCTGCATTTACCGCAAAGCCAGGCGTTATTACTATTTCTTTTTTTAAATCCAACATTTCTTTCATAAGCAAGTTGTATTCCTTTTTCATTGCTGACTGTTCAGTCATAATAACTATTTTAGAAGTAAGACTGCGTTTATCCGTCAGATATACCGGTACTCCAGCCATAAGCAGATACTGCGGCAATTTATTTTCGCCCCGTGCCCCTACTTTTCTTATCACAGGCACCACTAAAAGTTTTGCTGATAGGGCTGCCTTATCTATGCTTTCAGTATCTTTTATGAGTTGTTCGGTTAAGTTCCTGACTTTTTCCAGCGGTAAATATCCAGCACAAAATAAAATCACTTCTGTCGCACCTGACAGGACTGCTTGATATGCCTGTTCTGAAAATATTTTAGCATCACTCATATACGCGTCATACCACGCTCTTTTTACCTTAACCCCAGCTGCTTCTTTCATATATCTAAAAAGCATTCCTCCAGCAGTCGGCATATATCTTCCTAAAAGCGGGTTCCTTGTTTCCACTCCCACTGCTATCTCATCAAAAAGGGGCACAAGTTTTTTCATATCATAACCGCCGTCTGCCCAATTCTCAAACCACTGCGGAAACTTTATGACTAATTTAACATTTGGATTTGCAGCTTTGGCAGGTTCTACGATAAACTTCTTCGCCACATTTGCCATAATTTCCACTCTGTGCGCCTGCCAGGTCGCATTGTGCCTGCTTTTTGTGCATTCATAACAGTGACACACTGTAAAAAACCAATCGTCTATTATTATCTCATTAAACATTTCAGCGGTAGCAGAAAACACCTCTGCCATTTTTTCATTTGCCCGTTTATCACTATAACACCCTGCCGCGCTTACAGTTTCATTATACTTCGCACGGTCAGAAAAATGAGTAGTCGTGACGGCGCCTGCCACCTGAAACCCAGCTTCTTCCAAGGTGTCCTTGGCATATAAGACCAAGTTGGGATCGGCGGTATAGCCATCGCGATACACTTCAAGATATATTTTTTTAAAAGTAATATTTTCGTACATTCTAATAAAAGAATCAATTCTGTTGCCATAATCGCGTATATCAAAAGCCGTGAAATAGAGCGAAAAAGAAAAGTTTTTAGGAATTACTTTTTTGCCTTTTATGGCATCAAAATTACCTATCAATATGTCACGAGGCACAGAAATAGGCATTTTTGCAAGTTCTCTGTGATTTTTCGAAGGATAGTTCAAGGTCTCGTTAAAATTTAAATTTTCTTTTTTCATTTTATTCTCCATTTGTACAGCTTCCTATTTTTTATACTTATGCTGACTTTTTCACTTTAAAATACTACCAATAAAACGCATTATATACCCATCTCTCTCTTAAATCAAATTCATTGTCCGGTGAAGCAAATTCGTCGTTTTTCACATACCCTAAGAGACCTATTTTATTGTGTTCTTATTTACTCTTATTATTTCCATATAGGGAGCTTGGTTTTTAGACGCATAAAAATCCACATATACCACGCCTTCAAGTTTTTTATTTTTTTTAATTACAGTCGCCAACGCTTCTTTTTTATCCCTCGCCCACACTGGCAATATGCCGTGAAAGAAAGCCAGAGAATTATATATTTTTTCAGCTCCACTAAACACCGCTATTTCAGCATAAGGTCTGTAATCCGAAACAGCTTCAATGTCTTTAAGTTTCACAGCATGCAACATAATAAGCGAATTTTTTATCAAGTTAGCGGCGGCGGCACAGCTATAGGACAGGACATTTTTTATTTTTTCGTCAGTTTCTCTAAAGGCAGGCAAGCCCTGTTTTTGTTTTTTTATTTCCTGCTCTGCTTTGCTTATTATTTCACTCATAGTCTCCACTGTTTTTACTGGATACTTTCCCGTGGAGGTCTCGCCTGACAACATAAGCACATCGGCATTGTCCACCACCGCATTATACACATCTGTTATTTCTGCCCGCCCTGGAAACGGATTTGAAATCATACTTTCCAACATTTGCGTTGCCACTATGACTATTTTTTTTGCCTCATTTGCAGCGGTAATCAAATGTTTCTGCATAACAGGTATATTTTTAAACCCAGCTTCCACAGCCAAATCGCCACGCGCTACCATTATGCCATCACAGACAGGCAAAATTTCTTTAATCCTCCGTACGGCTTCAGGCTTTTCTATTTTAGCTATCAATAAAGGATAGGCCTGCTTTTTTTTGTTGATAAACTTTCTCAAATCTTCCATATCTTTTCTAGTCCTGACAAAAGACAAGCAGACTATATCCACCCCTTGCTTTAACCCGAAAATAAGATTTTTTTTATCTTTTGAAGTTATGGAAGGAATAGGCAGGTCCACTCCAGGCAAATTTACTCCTTTCCTTCCTGCAATAAGCCCACCAGCAGTCACTACACATAAGACGCGTTTTAATTTTGTATCAGCCGCCTTGACTCTGAGTTGTACCATTCCATCATTTATAATAATTTTGGCGCCTTTGTGCACACAACACGCCATTCCTTTTATATCCACTTGTATACTTTTTATTTTTGTTTTCTGAATTTTTTCTTCCGTTAAAAAAATTTCTTCCCCCGTTTTTACCATTACTGGTACTTTTAATTCAGCGATACGAATTTTCGGCCCCTGTAAATCCTGTAAAATAGCCAAGGGAATTTTATATTTTGTTCTGATTTCTTTTATATTTTTAATGATTCCTGCAAAAAAGTTTAAGTCCCCGTGAGAAAAGTTTAACCTAAAGACATTGACTCCCGCACGCGCAAGCGCCAAAATAGTTTTTTTATCAGCTGAGGCTGGCCCTAAAGTCGCTATTATTTTTGTTTTTTTCATTTCTTCTCCGCAGTTTCTTTTTCAATCCAGTTCAGATACTCACGATTTCCTTTTTTAATTTCAAGGGCTATTATCTCTGGCACTTCATAGGGATGCTTGCTTTTTATCATTTCAATAAGTTTTGTCACTAAACTTGTTCTTGTTTTCATTATTAGCAGACTTTCACAGGCTTTTTCAATTTTTCCTTTCCAATGATAAGTGGCTCTTACATTTTTTATCTCACTTACACAGGCTACCAGCCGGGAGGTCAAGACCGCCTGGGTGATTTTTTTTACTGTTGCTTGGTTATTTACAGTCACAAAAACCACTTGCGTTTTTGCCGCCATTTAAGTCCCTGCTTTTATAAAATTTTTTGTGTCAAGATATCTTTAATTTTACCTAAAATTGATTTTTCATTTTCA
>CAILUR010000164.1 GCA_903837445.1 uncultured bacterium
CGTGCAAAGGGGCTTCATCTATTTTGAAAATTTCCTCCGCGTCTTCCAAAGAAGTAATCCCCCTGTTAATAAATACTTTCAATATATATTCGGGAATTCCGAGCTTTTCCTTGAGTTCGGTTTGTGTTTTTTCATTTGTTTTTACATTTTCATAGTTAAGCCATTTCATAATGAGTTTCCTTTAATTAAATAATTTATTTACGAAGTCTTCCGGTCTAAAATAATCTATATCTTTAATCTGCTCGCCAAAGGTAATAAATTTTATTGGGATATTCATTTCACTTTTTATCTTAATTATACTCCCACCCTTCGAAGTGGAATCGAATTTCGTAAGCACTACCCCAGTGACTTTCATAGCAGTGTTGAATTCTTTGGTCTGTGCGTAAGCATTTTTTCCGATATTACTGTCAATTATAATGAAAGTATCTATATTTTCTTCGGCTATTTCTTTGCCAATGACTCTTTTCATTTTAGCCAGTTCTTCCATAAGGTTGATTTTCGTATGCAGTCTTCCCGCAGTATCAATTATCACTACATCATAATTATCTTTTTTTGCCCTAATGACAGCATCGTAAACCACGGACGCTGGATCAGCATTCTCAGCCCCTTTTAAAATATCAATGTCCAGTTTTTGCGCCCATTTTTCAAGTTGTTCTATTGCCGCGGCTCTAAAAGTATCTGCCGCTACCAGTAATATTTTTTTATTTTGGGCTTTGTAAAGTCCAGCGATTTTCGAAGCAGTGGTGGTTTTTCCCCCACCATTTATTCCCGTCAGAATAATTATATAAGGTTTTTTATTTTCTTTTGAGTTTGAAGCGGATGAATCTTTTAGCCCAGCAATAAATTCTTTTTTCAGAAAAAAAGCGGCGTCTTCATAAGAATTAATTTTTTTACCTTTTAATTTTTCCATAAATTCACTGACTATCTTTAAATCCAAATCTGCTTCAATCAAAGTCTCTTCCACTGCTTCCAAATGTTGTTTTAAATCTCCGCCAGTAAATATTGCCTTAATTTTATCAAGAAAACTTCTGGGTTTTGAAAAATTACCCGCCATTTGAATCTGAACCGGGTTCTTTTTTAGGGATGTCAGTAGTACTCCCTTCTCCAGTTATCTCCGGAGAATCTTCTTTAGGCGGAAGGTCATTTTCTATCTCTGCTGGAAGCGTTATTTTTTCTATAACGGTATCTTTATCCAAAGAAGTATCAAATGGTTCGTTCGCCCTTGTTTTATCAATAGCCTTATCATTATCCATTTTTACAGAAAGAATTCTCGAAACTCCGTCTTTTTGCATAGAGACGCCGTAAATGGTATCCGCTATTTCCATAGTTACTTTGTTGTGTGAAATAATAATAAACTGCGTCAGCGACACAAAGCTTTTTACCAGATTTGTGAACCTGACTACATTGATATCATCAAGTGGGGCATCTATTTCATCCATTAGGAAGAACGGACTGGCTTTGATAAGAAAAATGGCAAACAACAGAGAGGTCGCGGTAATACACTTTTCCCCACCGGACAGCAGCGAAATATTCTGTAGTTTTTTACCAGGAGGACGGGCTATTATTTCTATTCCCGACTCAAGCATATTCTCTTTATCTAAAAGCAGTAAATCCGCTTCACCACCATTCATCATTTTATTAAAAACTTCTCCAAACTTAGTTCTTATCTGGGCAAAAGCAGTTTCAAACAACTGCTGTGATTCCTCATTTGTTTTCTTTATGACTTTCTTTAAATTCTCACGGGCCGATACCAGGTCATCATATTGGGCTTGCAAAAAGTCACCGCGTTTTTTATTTTCATTGTATTCTTCTATGGCGACAAGATTTATCATTCCCATACTATCCATTTTTTCTTTATATTCCGACATCTTAACCGAAAGTTCAGTATATTCTTCGGCAGGAATATTAAAATCATTTATTTTCTGGTCATCCGGAGTAAAATTAAAATCCTGTACAAGCTTGTCAAAGATGTTTTTGGATTCCAAAGAAAGCTCGTTGATTTTTAGTTTTACAGTGTATTGCCGTTCTTTAAAGGTATCATTTTCTTCGCTTAGTTTTTTTATCTCTTCTTCTATTTTTTTCAGGTCTACTCTAAAAGCATCCAGTTC
>CAILUR010000165.1 GCA_903837445.1 uncultured bacterium
CAGTAGGAGTGGCTGTTGGAGTATTTGTAAAAGTATTTGTATTTGTTTTTGTAGGAGTCGCAGTTGCAGTGCTGGTATAAGAAACTGTAGGCGTGGCTGTCGGAGTATTAGTGTAAGTACCAGTGAAGGACGCAGATGGAGTGGCTGTTTTTGTAGTTGTAGGAGTCTGTGTAGAGGTATTTGTTTTTGTCATTGTAGGTGTAAAAGTCGGAGTTTTAGTAGGCGTGTTAGTTTGGGTAACTGTGGGAGTGGTGGCTACTTCTGGAGCAAGAAAATCAAAAATGTTTTGTATTAAAAGAGTATTAGGCCACGCGCCACTTTGTCCTCCAAAATTATTGGTGAGGCAGAGCGGATCTTTAAAAGTTTGATAATCCAACCAGACAAAAAGTTTTCCAGCGGAATAAGCAGGTGCCAGCATAGCGCCTGTCCAAGCTATTCCGATAGCGCCTGTTTGGGCACCATCAGTGAAATCTGCGTTCGCTGTGGTAATGTATACAGGGGCACCTCCGGCAAGTTCTGTCAATTTGATGGCGCCAGGGAACTCTGTTCCAACAGTGCCGCTGTTTATCAAAGAAAGTTGTTGAAAATCAGTGCTGAAATTTTGAGCAGATGAAAGTATGGCGGCACTGGGATTTAACATTGCACAACAACCAGTGCCATATACTCCGATATCTCCCCAGGGGCTTATGGCAGTGCCGGTAAGATTGTTGAGCACTCCTACACCTGAGGTCGCAAAGCCGCCAGTGGTGATGCTGTTGATAAAATCTACAATGGAATTATTTCTGACGGAAAACGCACTGTTTTCACCAAGTAAAAAAACAGAACCGCCAGCTTTTATATAATTTTGTAAAGCAATTTTTTCAGCATTGGTGATGGCAGGACCAGTGCCGGGGGCGGTATTATTTGCAAATTGGGCATCCCATATTTCACTGTAAGTAGCTGTAGAAAAAGGTCCTGCTGGAAAGGCGTGAAGCAAGGTGGTAGTCACATTCATAGGATTTTGTCCGTTAGCATTACAGGCATAGGTGGCATTTCCACAACATTGTTTCCAAGTGCTGGCTTGGTTTTGAAGTTCGGCTTCCATTTGTGTTACTTCTCCGGCGGCTCTCCCTCCGCTGGTGGTCACGAGCAGAATGCTCTGGTGTGGGGGAATTCCCATAGTAGTATCTGAAAAAAGATATGACGCGATAAAGAAAAATACTGCTAGCAATAAAATTTTCAGAGTTACTTTTTTCATAATACCTACACTTTTTTTATTTTGTCGCTTTCTATAATGATAAGACAGCATTTTTGAAGATATGTTTCGGTAAAGTTTAAGTTTTTGAATGGAAAATACCAGTGAGGAAGGGTAGTGAGTAAATGAAAATATTTTTATTTTGCTATTATCACAAACTTACTCATAACCAGTTCAAACTGTCCGTTATCTTTTCTGGCACTCACTACTGCAGTGTAAATACCACTTGAGAGAACGCTCCCTGCAGTGGATTTTCCGTTCCAAATTACTTCGCTTTTTCCAGTGGGGGCATAAAGGACACATACAAGTTCTCCCACAGAATTGTAAATGGCAATTTTGGTATCCTCTGGCGCCCCTGTCCCTGTCCAAAAAACTTTGCAGGAGTTTTTGTAGGTACGCATAAAAGGATTTGGTATGACTCTTACTTCTCCGATGTTCTTATCTTTGTTTACATCGTTTAATATGGTAACTGTTTTGGAAGAGGAAGTTATTTCCCCCCCTGTATTTTTTATTTCTACTCTTATTTCATAGACCCCGTTGTGGACCATATCACCTTGCGAATTTTTACCATCCCAAATCAGATATTCTGTTGGGGCTTTCCCGTATTTTATTGTCACTGGTTTTGTCTTACTGATAAACAATGTTTCTGAACCTAAATCAAGCGCAAGGGAAGTGGTGCTTGTGTTTTTGTATGTGGTTATTTTTTGTACAATTTCTCCGGCTGAATTAAAAACGGTCATAATTACATATTGTTCGTCGCTGAGAATTGTCAGGTCGCGTGTCATAGTCTCGGTGTGACCGTAGGCATCTTGTTCTGAAATTTTTATATAATATTTTCCAGAAACGATTTTTTGTCCGCCAGTATTTTGCCCATTCCAAACAAAAATAGAATCGCCACCTTGATCAGGTGTGTGAACCCCTGGTATTTTTATGTTTAAATTATTGCTGTAAGAGTTGTCGAAAATATCAGTGTCACTGCTTTCTACTCCGCCGCTTTCATTGTATAACAAAATATCTGAAAACATAGCTGAGGCAAAAGTGTTGGCAATGACTTTTACTTTTTCTCCGGCTTCGTTATAAAGCTCTATGGTAATTATGTAAGGATATGGTGGCGGGGTAGGGGTTATCGTATAAGTGCAAGTAATGGTAGCGGTCTGAGTGAAAGTCGGAGTCACAGTAGTGGTGGCAGTTACAGTTTTTGTGGAAGTCGGAGTGAGAGTTTCTGTTATTGTCGGAGTGCCTGTGTAAGATGGTGAAACTGTGGGCGAGAACGGTGGCGTGGTCGGAGTCCGCGTCGGAGTATTTGTTTGAGTGCCAGTAGAGGTAGGAGTGGGAGTAGAAGTATGTGTTATGGTAGGTGTAGTGTTGCAATCGTTAATGTCTATGTCAAGCGAATTACTTTTGGCATACCATATGCCTCCTGTATTTGTGATTCTGGAAGTGTGACAGGAAAGTGTAACTGCCAAATCATATTTAGTGCCACTGGAAGCAACAGTATTCTCAAGGGCATACCAAGTATTCATTATGGAAATTAAAATGTGAACGGTTGCGCCCTCTACATAACTACCGCCAGAAGGCATTTGCGTGATTATCGTATAGGGGAGATAATTGTTAGTCATATCATTGCTGTCAATATATTTGGCGGAGTTTGTTCCGGGCTGTGTGCTAATAGGTGGGTTCTGTGAACTGTCACCAAAAATTTTATAGTCACCAGGTAAGTTTATGTTGGAATCGGTGGAAATCACAGCGAGGGCTACAATGTTTGAGGGACTCGCGGGAGATCCTCCGGAAGCCATATAGTAAGTCACGGTAAATGCCTGACCAGGGCAAATATAATAGGGGTCTGTGGTAGCTCCGCTTAAAGAGAGAGCTCCAAAAATAAACGAAGAAGCCACTGTGAAGAAAAAAAATGTAAATAAAAATATTTTTTTCATTTATGCTCTCTAAGGGCAGGGTGTTTTGCTTATGCCAGAAATTGTAATATCCACACACGCGCTACTTAAGCCAGAAACATTTCCCACATTCCAGTGATAATATATTCCTTTTACCCCATCTGACCTTGTTACGGCAATTCCGCTGGTGCTGTCAATTAAGGGAGCCGGAGTGGAGGTGACAAGTGAAATGCAAGTAGGAATTGTGTCCCACACATCTACATTTGGAAGCGTTTTCGTACCAGTATTGTTGTAGCACAAATGCATAATTGTGTTTTCTCCTATGCATATGGGGGACTTGTCTATACTTTTTGTGATAGTAAAATTGTAGCAGTTGGAAAGGTAGTCGTATATATTTTGTATGTATTTAGCTTCAGAATAATTTGTGTCAGGCCAATAATAATAGTCCTTGGTAGTCATAGTACTTGTTCCGGAAAATTGAGTAATGTCAAAACTTGCATAAATCATTCCGTTGCCGGTGATAAGATTGCCAGAGTTCCAAAAAAGTGCTATGGCTGAGTTTATTCCAAGCACAGAGCCAGAGACCATAGTAGTTCCATTTCCTATAGCTCCAAGTGCTATGCCTCCCGGATAACCTGTGTGCAAGGTGACAGTGCTTAAATTATTAAAATCTGTTTTGAAATTTAAAAAAGGACCATCATAGAAAGTGTTGTATGCGATATCGCCTATGCCGACTCCAGGATAAGCCAGAGTAGAACCGGAAATGGTGGACAGAAAACGAATGACACTTTCGTTTCTGGAAGTGAAACCTGCATTTTCACCCTGAATAAATAAATGTCCGCCCTGTTTTAGAAAATTATAAAATAAAGTATAATCGTCATTAGCGGTGGGAGGGAAAGTCAAAGTGGATTCGTCGGTGGCACCCGCTACATTGTTTGGATTTTGACCTTGAAAACGAAGGTCCCAAACTTGACAATAGTCAGAAAGTTTTTTTGCGCCGAGAGCGGCATAAAGACTTGGCGCCCCGGAAGAAACGGTGACCACATCTATGGTAGGTTTAGGAGTGAAGGGCACCATATGTCCGGGAGACCCAGCAGGCCCATTGGCTGTCAGCGCATCCATAACATTTGCCGCGGCTTCAGGGCTATTATTACTCGAGGTGTCTGAAGTATCATAAATAATAAGGATTTTATCAGCAGGGTTGGGAGGTGTGGTGTTTCCAGCATCCGCCATAAGGCGAGGCGCAAAAGTTAAAAATACGCAAAAAGTAAAAAGTATTGAAAACCAGTTTCTTTTGAAGTTCTTACCCATTAAAAGCTCCTAAAAAGTTTTGATTTATTATAACAAAAATTTTTTTTTTATTCAATAAATTAAGATACGGAAGCGGGAAAAGTCAAATGAAAGGTGCAAGAGGGGGACTCTCAAAACTAGCAAGAGGAAAACCGCTTGTAATGGCGAGGGGTTTGTAATATAATTTTTTAAGAAAAATTACAGGAGGCTTTATATGAAAATTACCAGCGCCACCCCAGCCACTATAGCCCTTGCCGAGGAACTTACGACACGGGTTTTTAAAGATCCGTTTTTAAAAATGACTATTGAAAAAGAAGAAGAGTTTAAATATGACAATATTCGGCTTCTTTTTGCAGATGATGGAAAATTAGCCAGTACTGTCTGTATTGGTCCTAAAATAATGAACTTTGCGGGTTATACTTTGACACTTGGTGGCGTAGGCGGGGTAGCCACTGACCCTGCATACAGGGGAAGAAAATATGCAAATATGCTTATGGTGGACGCGATAAAGACAATGGAAAAAGAAGGGTATGATTTGAGTTTACTTTATCCTTTCAAACAAGAATATTACGCCCAATTTGGTTATAGTACAGTGCGCACGCCGTTTAAAGTTTTGAAAACCACAGGACTAAAAAAAATAAAATCCGCGTATGTCATAAAAACGCAGGAAAAGTTTAAACCTGTGGAAATTTATTCACTCTCGGCAATTTATCAGGCGTTTAATTTTGATACTATAGGTCCGCTCAAAAGAAGTTTTATTTATTGGCAACAGAAACTTGAAAGAAATATGTTACTCACAGAAAAAATATTTATCGCTCGCAAAAAAGGCGAAATAGTTGCGTATATGATACTAAACAAAATGAAAAATGATTGGGCAGATGAGACCTATCGGCTTAAAATAGGCGAAATGGGCTGTCTTTGCGGAGAAGAAAAAGCCCTACCTGCCTTGGCACAACGCGCGTGCAAATATGCTTTTTCAAAAAACTTCAAAAGAGTTTTTTATGAAGATCTGCCCGGAGTGAAACTGCCTTTGGGGAAATCCCCAAGTGCGGCGGAAGCGGAAGAATATAAAAATTTAAAAGATATAAAAATGTATAGGGTGATAAACTTTCACTCGCTTTTAAAAAACCTCACTCCGTGCTGGAACAGCAGGCTGACGGCTGCGGGGAAAAACATTACTTGGCAGGATAGCTTTACTATGGAAAGAGTAGTCGATGAAAACCTGCAGGGAATTATCACTATTATTTTAGGGGGTTCCGAAAAAACTCTTGTCTTGGCTGAGGCGGACTTTGTAAAAATGTTTTTAGGGTATGCGTCTTTTGCCGAGTTGAAAATAAAAGGAAAAGATACTGCCACGGCAAAAGAACTGGAAACTTTGGAAATAATTTTCCCGCTGGGGAAACCTGTGAATTATGATTTTGATTATTTGTAAGCATAACTTTAGTTTTCTCGTTTGAAAATCTAAAAAACCTTTGTTTTTGATTTGCTTTTTGCTATTTTTATTTGAAATGTATTTTTTTGAAACAGTGTTTTATATTATGAAGAAAAAAATTATTGACTTAAAAATTAAAATGTATTAAACTTTTCGAGTTAGTGTATTAGTATAACATACTATACTAAGGAGTTTTCTATGACCAAAAAGAGTTTTATATATCTTTCGCTGTTTTTACTCGCAGCCGTTTTTATTTTCGGCGCGTGTGCCCAAACAATATCTGCCGCAGACTTTGCCCCGCCTTTACCTGACTCGCTTTCCCCACAACCAGACACCGCTGACGCATCTATGCAGGAAAAAGTAAATGCTGTGCTTGCACGGATAGATAAATCTGCGGGAGATCTTGGTGCAGCCTCTGCGATTTTTTCCAACAACAGGTATTCGGATTTAACAACACCGTTGCGTATGTATGGATATCTGACTGCTAGATTTCAAGATGTAAATGTGCGTGGACAGGGTGCGGTAAACCATTCTTCTATGGAAGAGTTTATTTCTATGTGGTTCAACGGAGTGGTGGATAGGGTACAGTATAAACTTATGTTTAATATAGAGAGACCAAATGATGATGGTAGAGTGGCACCGAGTTTCTTTAGTACGGGTCGCGTTTTTATAGACGAATTTTCACTTATGGCAGGGCTGGATGATTTGGTAGTAAAAACAGGTATGTTGTGGCAGAGTACAAATATCGTGGCAAAACAGCTTACTTCCAGACCTATGCTTTTTGAAAAAGATATTTATCAAGGCGAGTTTGAAGATACAAAATCAAAATATGATATGGCTTTTTTAAAAGGGCAGGTCTCCAGAGACGCGCGCTGGTCAAAAATACCTGTCTATGGAGCTGAAGTGCAGTGGAAACTGCTCGGCAGAAGCGTAAATGTCTTTGCAGGCAAACTGAACAAATTTTATGATGATTTTACTCCTTACAACAGATATGCTTTAGATGGAATTCTTAATTTGGGCACCTTATTTGATAATTTCTTTTTCATAGATAAGTTTGATCTCACCACTGAGGTGTTTAACAGCTCAAACGACTATGGAGAAATAATCGGGCTTTTTCCAAAACAGGCAAAAACAGTGGACACGCTCAAAGAAAATAATACAGTGTATTTTGTGGAATCAAACCTAAAATTATTTGATTTTGTAAAACTTAATGCTTCATATAGTACCAGTTTTTATGACAACAAGTATTTCTCCGATCAAACAGGAAATTATTTTGACGGTACTGTGAAAATGGATCCTTTCTCCGGGTTAGGTTTTAGAATGCCTATAACTGTGGGCGCATTTATGATAGACGCAGACTATACTTCTCTTGAGAGCAATATTACCGAAACGAAAAAACGCGGAGAATCAGATTGGGAAATACTTCTTGCAGATGCTGTTAAAAAGAAACCTCCATATTATACTAATGTAGAAGACACCACTTTGCCGAGCAATAACTCGGAAGGTATTTATGCGAACACGCAGTTCCGTTTGCCTTTTGTGTTATTGGCGGTAAACTATGGCTATAAAACACAGATACAGGCAACAGGAAATACCATAGTAGCGGCACATTTCCTGAACGGACAAAATTCAAATGGCGCTATGTGGTGGCATTCGTTTAATAGTAGTTACGGGTATCCCTTTGGCACGGAATATTTTAATGGTTTTGCAAATTATAATGCTACTTATGAAAGCACGATAAATGCTTTCAGCACGCCAGGAAGTCCAATGTATAAATATAGAGCGCTTATGACCTTTGGCTGGCGCGACAATCAGGAACTTTTGACTCTCGCACAAGGCAGACCATATTCCAAAAATGTTTCGGATACCTTAAAAGAAACAAGTAATTTCAGCGGGGACTTGCGGTTTGACTTGTCTGGAATGCTTGGTATGGAAAGGTCTTTATATCTGCAAGTATATTCCGAACTCGTAAACATTACTGAAGACGGAACTTATTTCCCTGGCATTGATACAAGCGGACCACTTTTCTGGGAGAGCATAAGTGATGTAGTACTTTCTTACAATTTCATACAGCAGGCAAACATTATTTTTGAGTATGGAAGAGAGTTTTGGAGAAGCGACTGGACGAAAGGCTATACAGTGGATTACGACTACACCACATATGGCGCTGGCTTTGAGTGGAATATAGTGAAAGATTTTAACTTCTTCTTGCGCGCTAAGTACTTTACCTTTGTTGATAGATCAGTTCCAAATAAAAATGATAAAGAGACAACTGAAGGGTATACCTATACAAAAGACCATCCAGTAGCGGGACTTAATAATTTTAACGGCGTGTTTATTTACACCGAAATAAAAAACTTCTTTTGATTCTAACATATAAAATATTTTAGGAGGACTTGAATGAAAAAGACAATCTCTCTGGCAATAGCAATAGGGTTTTTACTCCTGCCGATATTTGCGGTGGCGGCTGAACAAAAGGTGACTAACGAAGACCTTTTGACATCCATAACGGATGCCATTACAAAAGAGGATAAACTCGAGAAAAAAATAGAGAATATTCTCGCATCTCCGGGTGTGAAAGTGAACGGAGAGGTCCTGTTTAGTATGACGGACATACTCTATATGGGCAATGCGTCACAAAATATAACCGGCGACATCCCCCTTGGCCGTTCGGCAAGATATAGGCCTATGATACAGTATCTTGACTTGGATTTTAATGCTGTGATTGCTAAGGGCATTTCCGCCACTGGTATTTTTAGATTTGAAAGCGTGTTGGGTGGCAGCTGGGGCGAAAAAAATATTTATGGGTTTAGGCGCTTGTTTGCAAAAGGCGAGAATCCTTATGTAAATTATTTTGTTGGTGACTTTCAAGGCAAAATGACTGAGCTGACTTTATTTGCACCAGATAGTGATGCTAATGATTTTGCGGAAGCGGATATTTTTAAATATAGAAAAGACACAAACAAAGCAGAATTAAATCTCGGCGACAATGCGTGGCCAATTTCTGGAATATGGCTTGGACACGATTATAATATAGTGGACAAGACTTTTGGAGTGGGCTTTAAGCTTTTAGGTTCTTATATAGGAAAAGAGGGTGCTATGATGGTGAAACTGGATCCTGCAGACCCAGGCTTGGCTAATTATGCAATGGCAAATCACAATCAGTTTTTGATAGGCGGTTCGCCAAGTGTTATGATTATGGATATGGCGAGAATTAATTTTAATTATGTAAATCTTTTTGAAGTTAAAGATTCAGGAATCAATACTAATCCGGCTTTTAAAAACGAAGTGTGGTCAGTGGACGGGAAGGTAGATATTATAAAAGATATGATTAGCTTAAACGGAGAGTTTGCTTCTGCTGTTTATGATGCGGATGTGCAGACATATACTGCAAAGGCAAGCACTCTGGAACAGAAACATCCTGATTATCTGGTAAATATGTCAACAGGGTCTTTTCCAAGCATAGAGTATTCTGATGTGGCTTTCAAAGGTAGCGTAGAAATAAAACTTTTAGACATACTGGATATAATGCCTAAGATAGAATTAAAAGGTGGCTATTATTCCACAGGAAAAAACTTTGTAAACTTTATGGCACAGACAAGAACCTATGACTCGCAAAGAAACTTTCAATTTATTAACACGCAGAATAATACCTGGAATGTGTTTGGCGGTTGGGAAATAACCACGGCTTCTACGGGAGTCTGGGTTCCACAGGGGTATGATATTTACGCAGGACCATATCCGTTTACAAAATATAACAATGTTATAAATCCTGGAAAACTGCTTGGCTATGACAGGAGAACAGAACTGACAATGCCTTATGGCCCTGCTTCTCCAAACAGAGCGGGCGCATATGCTGACCTGCTTTTGGGTTTCAAGTTTGATAAAGATATCACTGCTGAAGTAAATGGTTTTTTAAATATGCCTTCGGAACTTGAAGATACAGTGGTGTATAGCGGAGATACAAAACTAATGACAATTCCCGCTACAACTTATATGATAGCAGGCGGCGGAGTGAAACTGAATCTGTATGGCATAGTGGTAAGCGCTGGAGCGAAACTTGAAAATGCCGACAATGCTGGAAGCACTGTAAAACTTGATAACATATTAAGAAATCTTATGACTATAGACGCTGGCTTGAAAATCCCTCTTTTCAACTTTGAATTATTGGGTGGGTTTAAGGCCCAGACTTGGACTGGTACTGAATTTTCCGCGAAGCAAAATATTGATGGTGGCGTGACTTATATAGGAGGCGGAATAAAGTATAATATTTCAAAGACCTCTTATTTCAATATACTTTATTCAACTGCGGAATATGTGGACAATTATTTAGATACGCTTCCAAATCCTGATACCCCAGGTGCTAACACTTGGCACGCGCAGGAAATTGATGCAAACTTGTCGTTTAAGTTCTAATAAAAATTTGGGTTTTGGCAAACAAAGTATAAATGTTTAGAGTGGTAATAGGGTATAAAACAGCGCGGATTTAATGTAATAAATTGTCCGCAACCTTTTTATAACTAAATTGTCAAAAAGATTGACAAGGGTTTAATTAAGTTGTAATATTAGTTTTAAGATTTGGTACTTTATAAATAAATTTTAATGGAATAAAATTTATAATTTAAGGAGAGTAAAATGAAAA
>CAILUR010000166.1 GCA_903837445.1 uncultured bacterium
ACCATCCAAAGTAAAAGAAGAGTATCCAAAAGTGTGGGTGGAAATAGCAGCGGTTGTTGGGATTTTTGCTTTGGCGATATTTTTGAGGACTTTTAAAATGAGCGTGCTTCCTCCAGGCATATGGTTTGATGAGGCGTTAAACGGGACTGAAACTATGGACCTCATAAATAAAAATGTGCTGACAGTCTTCATCCCCAAGCAGACACAAATGCCTGCTATGTTCTTTTATTTAGCGGCTTTCTTTTATAAAATTTTTGGAAATGGTCTTTTTCAAATGCGGCTGGTGTCTATACTTCTTGGTTCTTTATGTGTCCCGGCTTTTTATTTTATTTTGCGATATATATTTAAAAATTATAAGCTCGCACTTTTTGGAGCTTTTTTATTGGCGACTTCTCGCTGGCATATTAATTTCTCCAGAGTCGCATTTTTAGGAATGCAGACAGTTTTTCTTTCCATTGTATTCGTCTACTTTTATTTGCGGATGATAAAAGAAGGCAAGAAAATCTTCGCAATTTTGGCGGGACTCACAGCTGGACTCGCTTTGTATACTTATAGCACGGCTAATTTTTTACCTTTGGTCGCAATCGCAGGGATATTTGTTATGCCTTTTGAATTTAAAACAGACACTTTGAAACGCCGGGCTATAAATCTCATAGTTTTATTGGGGTTGTTGGGGTTAACGGCCCTCCCTTTGATGAGCTATGCCGTTCAAAACAAGGAAGCTTTTTCGCGTCGAGCATCAGATGTAAGTATTTTAAATGATATTAACAGGCTTAAAAGTATTGCCCCCTTAGGAAAGGGCCTTCTTCGGTATTCTTTAATGTTTAATTATGAAGGGGACTATAATGGCCGCCATAATCTGTATAAAAAACCTGCTTTTGATGTAATTACAGGGGTATTACTGGTGGCAGGGCTCATACTCGCTCTAATCCTTCCCACATATAGGTTTTATGTCCTGTGGGGGCTAATTATGCTATTGCCAGGGTTATTAACGATAGTGGTGGAAGCGCCACAACAATACAGGACTACGGGTATGCTGCCACCTTTATATATGCTTGTGGTCATAGGTGTGGCGGCAATTAAAAATATACTTGAAAAAATAAATGCTAAGGCTTTATATATAAATATTTTTCTGGCATGTCTGGCTCTGGGAATAGCAGGAATTAATTACAAACAATATTTTATTGACTATTTAAAATCACCTGAGGTATATATTTCCTATGCACCTGAATCAAATGAAATATGGAAATTTATTGAAGCAAATAATAAAAATTATACTATTGTTGTGGACAAAGGCGATTGCCATTATGGGTATTACGGGCACGAGACGGCAGAGATTTTGAATTTTATGACAGCGGTAAAAAGTAAAGATAAAATGTTTTATTGGCTAAATGAAAAAAACAAAGTATCCGAGGAAATGCTTGCGGGAAAAAAAGGCGTGGCCCTGATTGTAAGACCTTGTTATGTGGACAAAGATTCTGACTGCAAAACCGAATGTGTGGCGGATATTATAAAAAATATAGAATTGGAATATAAAGGGAAATATACTACTGCCTCAATCCTAAATCCTTTTAGTGGGGAAACACAGTTACTGGTGTATTATATAAAAACTGAAGATTTGAAAAAGTGGAAAGCTCAAGAAATAAAATATTTTTTGCGGGCTGAATAATATAAACCGGAGAACACTAAAATGAAAAAAACGATATTGATATTTGCCACATTGTTTTTTGCGACCATAAATATTTTGGCACAAACGCCTGAGCCCACTTCTGTTGTGAGTGTGACTCCAGTTACCCAAAAAAATGAAACATACAAGTTCAAATTGTTTTTACTTATAAAAGGGGCTATGAAAAAAAATCTCACAATGCCGGGGTTTGCTTATAGAAAAATAAAAAGCTACCCTTTAAAAGTAAAAGAATTTGTCTATCCTGGGAAATATTCAGATGCAAGAGGAAAAGCTTTGGCGGACTGGACAGATAAAATGCTCGCCGACATACCAGTAAAGAAAAGAAATAATGGTATCTATTTAGTGAGAGCAGTATTTGAATATATTGAAACGAGTATTTCAGACAGAGAGTATGCGCCAGAACCCCTTCCTGATGCGCATTCAGGGTATTTTACTGCGGCACAAGTCTTTGAAAATAAAACAGGAAATATGCTTGAAAAATGCCGCCTGGCCGTGGCCATGTTGCGACGCTTTACAATTCCTGCCAGAATAGTTTCCTGGAAAGGAGATTACGCGGTGGAATTTTTTATTAAACCCCTGGATAATCAAGGTAAAGGCGTATGGCATACAAAGGCCTTTACAAAAGGAGAAATTGGAGAAGAAAAGTATACTATGCCATCGGATTGGCATCCAGTAAGTTCTGGAGAATTGTTGGATGCTGAATGGAAAGGAAATACAATAAGCATAAGAAAAATACGGGAGCGGGAAATATTTTATACTAAAAAAGAGGAAGTTTTGGCAATGTATACCTCAGTCACGCTTACTGCCGGAGATGTTTTTGAGACCACGGCCATTACAACGACTCCAAAAGAGTTTTATTCTTTAAGAGAGGTTGAGTATGAAGTTGTTTTTAAAACAGGGGATCACCCCAAGATAAGACTTACCCTGCCTTTTAACAATGTCGAAGAGTTAAGAACTGCAAAATTTTTTGTAAGACCTGAAGCTGGTTTGAAAGTTAAGTATAAAAGAGCAGTGGTGGAAGCTAAACCACCTCAAGAGGGAATGATCTATGCGCTGCCTCTTGAGTTTTTTGTGGAAACAGAAAAGTAAAAATATTTTTGTAATGAAAATATAAAGGTTTTGTGATTATATATAGACATAAGTGCACAGGGCACAAACAGGAGAATGCAGTGAGGAACTTAATGGGAAGGCTAAACGCAGGCGCAGGGAAAATGTTGCTTTTGAATGCCGGCGCGAAAGGTATGATGTCACATGCTTGATGTCTCTATAATAATCCCCACTTGTAATAAATTTGAATACACTAAAAAATGCGTGCGCAGTATAATCACGAATACTATGGGAATAAATTATGAAATTATATGCGTAGACAATGGGTCTACTGATGTGACTCCTGAATTTTTCAAAGAAAACCGAATGCTCTGCATTGAAAACGCACAAAACTTGGGAGTGGCAAAAGCTTGGAATCAGGGGATAAAACACGCCAAAGGCAGATATTCTTGCATAATAAATAATGATATTATTGTTACCAAAAACTGGTTGGATTCACTTTTGCGATTTGTATATAAACTACGCAGACCAGGGATCATAAGTCCTGGCACTCGCGAAGGCGCACTCGACTATGAAGTGGAAGCTTATGCGGCGCAGTATACTGGTAAAATGAAAAAGGTAAAACAAAAAGGGTTTTGCGGCTGGTGCATGATGATAAATACAGATAGGTTTATGGAAATTGGGCTTTTTGATGAAGGGTTTGGCATAGGGATTGGGGAAGATACGGACTATTATTACAGGTTAAAACATGCTGGCTATGAGAGTTGGATAACCGGGTCAGCTTTTATACATCATTTTGGAAGTGCGACTATAAAGGATATTAAAAGTTCTGCTTTGGAAGATTTTGAGAACGAAAATATAAAAAAGTTAAATGAAAAATGGGGAATAAAAACACAACCCTATGTTATAAGAAAAGTTGAAAATTTTAAAAGGTTTTTGAATTATTCCACGCTGAAGGCGTTTAAAGGGCATACCCTGATTGAAAAATAAGTTTATTTAAAAAACTTCTTTGTCACTCCATAAAAGTTTAAAGTATTCTTATCAAAAATAACAAGCAAACCAGACCCCATTAAAAAAATGGTGTCCCGAATTAAAGCTACCCACCCTACTTTGTCTTCGAGTCCCATAAGGTCAAAACAGCCGCACTCAATATCCAAACCGCGTGAAAAAGCGGAAGCGATAGCGACAATGAAAACAAATAAAAGACCGGAAATGATAAGTGCGGAACTTTGTACGAAAATATCAAGCACGAGAAAAACTCCGGCAAAAAGTTGTATCCAGGGAACGGTGGCGGCAAGTATCGGGAGCAAAGCAAAGGGCAGAATACGATAAGCTGCAATGGCTTCAATAAAGTTTTGTGGATGACATATCTTAGGAACGCTTGATATTATGAAAAGCGCTCCTAAGATAATTTTAAGACAGGCAAGAAAAACTGGATGCCTGATAAAGGCCATAAAAGAAAAAGTATTATTTCGTGCTTGCATTATGGTTTAGGTGCTTCTTTTTGTGTAATAGGAAACTTGGCTTCTGTCCAGTGTGGCCAGCCACCCCAAAAAATGCAGACTTTTCTATAGCCAGCATCAAAAAGCGCATTGGCAGTCTTGTTTGCCAAATGGCAACCTGAACCATGGCAGTAGGTAACAAGAATTTTATCTTTAAGCATAGTGGCAAACTTGGGAATATTTTCCTGAGTGAGGCCAGCAGGAATAGGGAGAGCACCTTTTATGTGTGCTTGTTCATATTCTTCAATACTTCTCGCATCAATGAAAATAGCCTTTCCACTATCAAAGAGGAATTTTGCCTGTGTAATATCAATGCTTGGCATTTCTTCTTTTGTTTTTGAGGCTTCAAAAAGTCTTTGATTGGTGCCAGGCAAAGCAACTGTTTTTGTCGGTACCGCTGTAGGGACTACAATGGCGGTAGCTGTAGGAGTTGGGACTGCTGGGATAAAAAGTCCCTTAATGAAGGTTTTTTGAGATTTTGCCAGAGCTACAAGGCCACCAAAAGCAAGGGCAAGGAGAAGAATGAGTAAAGCTATCATAATTACTTTTGCCGGTTTCTTTGCAGGTACAGGAAGCGCTTTTTTTCTTGAAACTTTTTTTACTGCTTTTTTTGCTGTCTTTTTTGCCATATAGACACCACCTTTTTTTAATTTGTGTAACTAAACAAATGATTTAATTAATACTATTGGATTTTTTATTGAAAGTCAAGTGTAATAAATGTGGCATAAGTTTTAAATAGAGGCGAAAAGTGAAACTGTTTTCATAAATGGCTCTTGAAAACTCCTTCAAAACATATTAGAATTAAAAAATAAGGTGCAGGTATAAATAAATTAAGCGAAACTTAGACCTTTAAAATCTACTTAAGAAAATTAAGGAGGGGAATATGAATTATTTTAAAACTTTTACACTTATGGCTTTGTTGACAATGCTTTTTGTATTTGTGGGGAATTTAATAGGTGGCAATTCGGGAATGCTACTGGCTTTTGGGCTCGCGATAGTGATGAATTTTTTCAGTTATTGGTTTTCCGATAAAATAGTTTTGGCTATGTATGGGGCAAAAGAAGCGGATAAAGCAGAATATAAACAATTGTATGCGCTTGTAGGCAATTTAGCCTCGCGGGCCAGCATTCCTATGCCAAAAGTATATGTCCTGCAGGCCCCAATGGCAAACGCTTTCGCCACAGGTAGGAATCCAGAGCATTCGGCCTTGGCTGTCACTGCTATGGTACTGGAACTTCTTGATGCGAAAGAGCTTGAGGCGGTGCTTGCACACGAAATCTCTCACATAAAAAATAGAGATATCCTTATAGGAACTATAGCCGCTACTTTTGCTGGTGCTATCACTATGGCGGGTAGTATGGTGAGATGGGCGGCTATCTTTGGCGGAATTGGGAAAAATGAAGATAGAGGTGGAGGCGCCATTGGATTTTTAGTGTTGGCAATTTTAGCCCCCTTTGCGGCGCTGCTCATACAGTTGGCGATATCTCGTTCGCGGGAATATGAAGCGGATAACGGTAGTGCTGAGATAACCGGCAGACCGCAGTATCTTATTTCTGCACTGGAAAAATTGACTTCGGCAGTGAGCAAAAAAACACAGCAGTCCGCAACTCCAGCGACAGCGCATATGTTTATTGTGAACCCTTTTAAAGGTGGCGGGTTAACTTCCCTTTTTTCCACGCATCCTTCTCTGGAACAAAGAAAAGAAAATTTAAAAAAGAAATATACATTTTAAGAGGATGTTAAAATCTGATTTTAGACTGATAGGCCTGCGTGTGCTTGATGATGTGCTTGAGCGCGGTAAAAGGCTTCAGGAAAGTATAGAAGAACGCATAACAGTCGCCGAAGATGGCTTTAAAGAAATTTCAAAAGTATATGAACTGTGTTTTGGAATACTCCGCGAAAAAACCAACATAGATTATTTTATTTCTTTTTACATACAAAAACCTCCAAAAGATATTACGCTTCAAAACATATTGCGCATAGGTTTTTATCAACTCAACTATATGGATTCCATACCCGACTATGCCGCCATACATTCGGCTGTAGAAACTGCGAAGGCGGCGGGCTTAACAGGTAAGAGCGGGTTTGTGAACGGGGTTTTGAGAAATATAGCACGGGATGCGGGAAAGATAAGGGAGATAAGAATAGATGATAGGTTGGAAAATTTGGCGGTCAGATATTCATTTCCAAAATGGATGGTGGCACTTATAGAAAAGGCCAAAGGGGATAATAAAATGGATAAAATTCTCTCTGCTGGCAATGAAAGAGCTCATCTGTTTTTGAGGGCGAATACTTTAAAAACAAAAGCAGACAGTCTTGCCAAGCAGTTATTAGTGGAAAATGTGGAGACCATAAATGCGGGAGTAGTAAATGCGCTTATAGTGACTGCTGGAGATGTGTTTAAAACAACGGCATATGAGCAGGGACTTTTTTATGCACAGGATATTTCTTCTCAAATGTTTGCAACTTTGGTGGCTGCCAAAGCAGGGGATAATATAATAGATGTGGGAAGCGCTCCCGGTGGCAAGGCCTCGTATTATGCCGCTGATATGAAAGGACAGGGGACTATAACAGCAGTTGAGTTTGATGAGACGCGGCTTGCGAGCATGTTACAAAACTTCAGAAGGCTTGGCGTAGAAAATGTAGTGATAAGCAGGGTGGACGCGGCTGTGGAAAAAGGTGAATATGAAAACACAGCGGATAAAGTGACAGTAGATGCGCCTTGTTCTGCACTTGGAACTGTGAGACGCCATCCGGAAAAAAAGTGGTTAATTAAGCAAGAAGATTTGAAAAAATATCCAGAACTGCAGTTAAAAATATTGAACAATGTTAAAAAATGGGTAAAACAGGGCGGGGAATTATACTATTCCACCTGTACAATAAATCCGGGAGAAAATCAGGAAGTGGTAGAGAAGTTTCTGGCAGAAAACGAGGAGTTTGAACTTGTGAATATTACAAAGAATGCGGGTTTAAAAGAAGAGTATAGTCACGGAAACTATTTTCTGTCATTGCCAGGAAACTCTCTCAAAGCGGATGGATTTTTTGCGGCAAAACTAATAAAAAAATAATAGATGCTGTGTGAAGTTTCAAGCATGAAACCAGAGAGGGGATTAAGATAAATAAAAAAGGCGGGGCTTTTTGCCCCGCCTTTTTGTTTTGCTAAATTGTTTTTTTTATCTGGTTTATAACTTAAACATCATCGCAGTGTAACTTGGCACTGGCCAAAGGGTTTCGGGGAGAATTGACTCGAGGGCATCTATGTCTTCTCTAAGTTCTGCCATTGCGGTAAAAACTTTATCCCTAAAGATTTCGGCTTTTGCAGTGGCCTCTTCAGTTTCTTTTGCTTTGATGGTGACCTCTTCCAGTTTTACAAGTTTCTTGTTGGCCGAATCTAAAAGATTGGAAACTTTGTCTAAAAGTTCCGTGGCCACTGAAGGATTTCCTTTTGCTGTCTTTACTTCATTTACAGTAGAGGCAAGCTCGCGGGTGAAGTGAAGCACTGATGGAATGTAAAGTCTTTTTACCATTTGTACCGCTGTCTGCGCTTCGATGTTTATCTGTTTCGCGTATTGTTCCATATAGATATCAAATCTGGAGTGGAGTTCTTCTTTTGAAAGGACTTCGTATTTAGCAAAAAGGTCTGTAGCTTTTTTTGTAGCAAAAGATTTTATGGCATCTACGGTATTTTTGATATTTGGGAGGCCGCGTTTGGCAGCTTCTTTTACCCATTCTTCGGAGTAATTATTTCCGTTGAAGACTACCCGTATATTATTTTTTACCATATCTCTTACTATTTTGACTATCTCTTCATTTACATCTTTTGCTCCTTCCAAACGAGTGGCTATCTCATCAAGTGCTTCTGCCACTATGGTGTTTAGGACTATGTTCGCATTGGAGATAGACATAGAAGACCCTACCATACGGAACTCAAATTTGTTGCCTGTAAAAGCGAAAGGGGAAGTTCTGTTTCTGTCAGTATTATCTTTTGGTAAATCAGGCAGAGTGTCCACGCCCATTTTAATAAAGACCTTACCTTTGGCTTCTACTTTTTGTCCTTTTGCGATTTTGTCAAGCATATCGGTTAAGTCATCGCCGAGGAAAATGGAAATTATGGCAGGAGGCGCTTCATTGGCTCCTAACCTATGGTCATTTCCGGAAGTGGCAGCAGAGGCCCTGAGGAGGTCAGCATGTCTGTCCACTGCAGTAATGAGGGCTGAAAGAAACATTAAAAATTGTTTGTTCTGATGAGGGGTGTTGCCTGGGTCAAGCAGGTTGAGGCCATCATCTGTGCCGAGTGACCAGTTATTGTGCTTGCCTGAACCATTGACGCCTTTATAAGGTTTCTCGTGTAGGAGGCATACAAAGTCGTTTCTCAGAGCTACTTTTTGCATGGTCTCCATAACAAGCTGATTGTGGTCGGTGGCGGCGTTTGTCAGGCCATAAACTGGGGCCATTTCAAACTGGGCAGGGGCGACTTCGTTATGTTTTGTTTTGGAAGCAATTCCCATTTTCCAAAGTTCTATGTCTAAGTCTTTCATATAGTCGGCGACACGGTCCTTGATAGAAGCAAAATAATGGTCTTCGAGTTCTTGGCCTTTAGGTGCAGGCGCCCCGAAAAGGGTTCTGCCACAAAGCATAAGATCAAGGCGTTTTAAAAAATATTTTTTATCCACGAGAAAATATTCTTGTTCTGGGCCAACAGTGGAAATAACTTTTTTTGTTTTTTTATTTCCGAGCGCCTTTGTCACCCTGAGAGACTGTTCGGAAACAGCTTCCATAGAACGCAGGAGCGGTACTTTGGCGTCAAGCGCCACACCAT
The DNA here is from genome assembly GCA_903837445.1 of uncultured bacterium. Lineage (GTDB taxonomy): Bacteria > Oederibacteriota > PGYV01 > PGYV01 > CAILUR01 > CAILUR01. Next base: position 9,056 of record CAILUR010000166.1, read on the forward strand.
TGTAGGAATAAAATGCGGTGGGAATACAAAGGGTGACATCTCCGCCGGCATCTTCTTTTAAAAAAGCAGGAGAAGTAGGATCCCAGGCAGTATAACCGCGCGCTTCAAAAGTAGAACGCAGTCCACCACTTGGAAAAGAGGAAGCATCTGGCTCACCTTTTATAAGTTGTTTGCCTTCAAACTCCATAATAACTCCGCCGTCAGCGGTGGGATTAATAAAGGAATCGTGTTTTTCGGCAGTGGAACCTGTGAGGGGTTGAAACCAGTGCGTGTAATGGCTGGCGCCTTTTTTAATCGCCCAAAGTTTCATTTCTTCGGCTACAATGTCGGCAACTTCTTTTGTAAGAGGTGCGCCGGTTTCAATAACTTTTCTTATCGCCGCATAACCAGTTTTTGGAAGGACTTTTCTCATGACTTTGTCGTTAAACACATTAGAACCAAAAATTTCTGCTACATTGATTTTCTGTCTCATTTTAACACCCCGTAAATTTTTAAAATTTTTGGGCAGGTTGTGGTGCCGAGCGCTTATACACGTGGCGACACAAATAGAGCCCTTTTTTTACCCTTGAAACGGGATAAAATATTACACTTTCTAAAGAACGGTACTTTGTTTTAATCGGCTAGATTCCGGACTCACGGTCAATGTGGTTTCCCACTGTGAATTTGGCTTAAGTTTTATCGGTCTGACAGACAATGTCATTACCGGAAGTTAAAAGCTATTAAAACTTCAAAGTTTTAATAAATCATTTATAACATAAGTGAGAGTTGAAGTCAATAAGCTGAAAAAAGCGAACCTTGGAAATTGAAGGAAAGTGGTGCGGATGGTGGGAGTTGAACCCACATACCCTTGCGGGCGCTAGAACCTGAATCTAGTGCGTCTGCCATTTCGCCACATCCGCATTATTGTGTTGCGGCAGTAGAGTATTTATACCAAAAGGAAAGAAGTATGACAAGCAGTATTTTGTTTAATAAATAAGGGGATAGCGAGGTCTGGCAAAAGCCCCACCTCAAAACAAAAATTGTAAATGTTACCGTTTTTGTGTATAATTTTAACATATCATTCATAGAGAGGTTTATTTTGAATAAAGACGAATTTTTTATGAGATACGCACTCGCCTTGGCAGAGAAGGCGAAAGGTCATACTTCCCCCAACCCTATGGTGGGGTGTGTGATAGTTAAAAATGGGGAAGTGCTTGCCAATGGCTACCATAAGCGGGCGGGCTTGCCTCACGCTGAGGCAGAGGCTTTGGCAAAAATTAGGTATAAGGCAAAAGGCGCGACCCTTTATGTAAACCTTGAACCGTGCTCACACTTTGGGAAAACACCTCCGTGTGCTGATGCTATTGTAAAATATGGGATTAAAAAAGTAGTGGCGGCTATGACCGACCCGCACTCCCTGGTTAAGGGTGAGGGTTTTGATATTTTGAGGAAAAATAAAATTCAAGTAGTTAATGGAGTTCTGGAAAAGGAAGCGCGAGAACTCAACAGAGTTTTTATTAAAAACAAAGAACAGGGGTTGCCGTATATCATTATGAAAGCGGGGATAAGCCTTGATGGTAAGATAGCACTGTCAAATGGGACCTCACAGTGGATAACAGGGGAAGCCACTAGACAAAAAAATCAGGAACTGCGTTTGGAAAATGATGCTATAGCGGTAGGCATTGGGACTATATTAAAGGACAATCCTTTTTTGGATTGCCGAACAGATAAAACAAAAAAGATAAAAAAAGTTATTTTTGACAGCCACGGCCGACTTGATATAACTGCAAATATTTTTAAATATGCTGCCCCAAAAGATGTTTTTGTTTTTACGCAAACTATGCCAAAGGCTAAAATAAAACTTTTTGA